>CBDUNP010000090.1:0-10017 GCA_965368605.1 uncultured bacterium
TCGTCCGCCGCGTCTTCGCCGATGACGACTTTGGACCAGCCCGGGCCGTGGATCTCGATGCGTGGGTCGCCGGCGTACCGTCGCACGGTATCTGCACCGCCAAAAATAATCGATCGGCCACATTTATCCATGACCGCGGATGCGCCCTCGTGATCAGAGGGGTAAAACCCGAACGCCGCAGCGGGGATGCCGACCGCGATCATTGCCTGGATCAGACGCCAGGGTGTCCAGGGCTCTTCACTGCCCGGGCGGATCACGATCGGGGTCTTCAGCGCCAGCGCGGGAAGCCACAACGCGTTCACGCCCGGCGAGTTGCTCGGCAGGACACAACCCAACGCGGACGTCGTCGGGTAGAAACTCACGTCGATCCCGTTGACCTGACCGACGCGCTCATCGATCACGCCGGTCGGCAACCCGCGCGTCAGGCCGCGGAGAATATCCGCCATGTGGGTCAGCGCGTCGTGCAGCTTGCCCATGTTCTTTCGCACCAGCGTGTGCGGGAGCCCGGAGGTCTGCGAGAGCTGTTGTATGTAGTCGTCCGGCGTCTGCGTGTCGTCGCCCAGCGGGAGGCGGTCGTTCATGAAGCACTCGCCGGCCTTGGCGCAGCGTGCGATCAACTGCTCGCATGAGAACCCGGCCAACGCCGCGCGGGCGCGATCCAGGTGGCGCGCGTCGCGGTGGATCAGCCCCGCGTTGGCGATGGACAGCGTCGCTACGGTTTCGCCGGACCCGAGCGCAACCACGTCGCGGACGTCCAGGCTCTGGTACGCCTCACCCATGCGCAGGATCGGGATGTGTGGGGTATGACTCATGACACGTCTATATACGGATACGGGTCTTGGCGGTTTGGTTAAATCAGTACACGCCTTCAACGATTGTCTGCCCGGACTGGCCGAACGGACGGACCTCGGCGACGCCGTCCCAGGGGTACATCTCGGCCCAGGGCTCGACCCGGCGGGCCTCGTCGCGCTCGAGGAACCTGGGCATAAAGAGCTCTTTGGTCAGCGTGGTTAACTCGACACGCCCGAACGCCCCGTAGTCCACGGCCTCGCTGGTGCGTTCCGGATCAACGACACGCAGCACGGCCCGGGGCTGGGGCGCGTAGTAGGTGATGGCGTAGTTGTCTTCGCGGATGTTAGGTTTGTGTGGCGCGACGCCCATCAGCGTGTTGCCGTAGGTCGGATAGAACCCGACGCCGGCGGTGCCCTTCGAGTCGCCGTCGCGTTGCTCACAGACCTCTTCGATCAGGAAGCGTGTGTACTGTTTGGTCATCGTCGTGCCCCCGACAAAGGCCCCCTTGATCCCCGCCTGCACGAGTGAGATCTTCTCGGCCAGCGCTTCCAACAGCTTGGGCGTCGTGAACAGCGCGGTCACTTCACGGTGACGAATCAGGGTCATGGCCTGTTCCATGACGTGGTCCATGTACGCCCGGGCCTGGTCGGCGTGGCCGGCTTTGATGACGCGCTTGACCCAGCGCGGGTCCAGGTCGACAAAGTAGCAGGACGAGCTGCGGCAGTGCGCCAGGTGTTCGATCGCCAGGCGCAGGCGGCGCGGCCCGGTCGGCCCGATCATCAGCCAGTGCCCGCCGCGCGGGAAGTGTTCGTCCCGCAGGGTTTCCGAGAACCTGGTGTAGTCGGTCTGGTAGTCGGACCAATTCAGCCGCTGCTTGGGCATGCCGGTGGTCCCGCCGGTCTCGAAGATGTTGTAGGGCTTGCCGGCGTAGGCGCGGGGGATGAAGCGTTCGTGCGGCTCGAAGCGCAGGAGTTTGTCGCCGTCGAAGTGGTCGAACGTCGCGATCAGGTCGTCGAACGTCTTGACCTTGCCGACGACGTCCAGGCCACGCTCGTTGGCGTAGTCAAGCCAGTAGGGTGTGCCGGTCGCTTCTGAAAAGTGCCACGCCACGACTTCCCGCACCTGCTCGTCGAGCATTGAACGGGAACGGGCTACGGGATCGGTCGAAGTGATCGTGCTCATGGGTTTGCGGGGGCGGCTGCTTTGCCAGCCAGTTCTTTGTGGTTAGGGAAAAACTTATTGATCGTGGTCTGGGACGGCGGCGAGGTCAGCAGCGACACCACGACCAGAGTGACCAGGCAGGTCGCGAAGAGCGCCGCCACCGGCATCATCCCGGCGAGTAAAAAGTCTTCGCCGTGGCTCGCGTGTTTATAGACCGTCAGGTCGTAGCAGAGCAGTGATGCCCAGACCAGCGACGTCGTCAGCAACGCGGCGATCGCTCCGGCTTTTGTCACGCGCTTCCAGTACACGGCCGCGAACACGATCGGGAACAGGCTCCCGAACCCGCTGAAGCACCACACGCCCAGCTCAAAAACATTCACCGGCAGGGGCACCAGCGACAGGGTGTACGTGACCAGCACGACCGCGATCACGAACCATCGGCCAACCCAGAGAAGCTGCTTGTCTGTGACCTTCGCTTTGCCCCGGAGGCGAAGGAAGATGTCGTTGCTGAACATCGTGCTGAGGCACATGAACTGGCTGTCGAGCGACGACATGATCGCCGCCAGGACGCCCGCCATCAGCACGCCCGTCACCAGATCGGAACGCACGAGCACGCTGACCATCTTCGGGAGCACCTGGTTGGGAGTCTGGAACTGAATCCCGGACCCGGTCGCCCAGACGCCGATCAATACGCAAGGCACCCAGACGATCATGATGAAGACCGGGTGTGCCACCACCGCCAGGCGGAACGTCTTGGCGCTGCGCGCGGTCAGCCAGTGCTGGAACAGGTGCGGGAACATCCCGACGGACAGCGGGATAAACGCGTAGGTCAGGAATTGCAGGTGCCCGATCTGCCCCTCGCGTGCCAGGCGTTCGGGCATCACCTTAGCGACCGACTCGGACGCGGCACTGACGCCCCCCAACGCCTTGGCGATCAGCGTGATCGTTAATAGGCCGGTGAGCATGAAGACGATCGTCTGGAACGTGTTGGCCCAGGCCGTCGAACGCACGCCGCCGAGGAACACATAGATCAGCACGACGCAGGCGATGACCATATGGCTGAGCCATTTGGGAATCGCCCCACCGGTCTCGGCAAACAACTCGGGGAAGTAACCCGGGCGTGGACCGATCGGACCGGTCAATGCAGAAATCGCCGCACCCGCCGCGATCAGGCCGACCAGCAGGTACGGGATGATCAGCACCACAAGCACCGGGAACAACAGGTACCCAAACGCCGGGGAGTCGAAGCGGTCGGAGAAGTACTGACACTGCGTCACGTACCCGTACCGCTTGCCGACCGCCCAGAGCTTGATGCCGATCGCGAAGAAGCAGGCCGAGTGGATCAGCCCCGACCACGACGCCATCAGCGCGTACACCCCGATCCCGGCGCTGTACGACTCGGCGGTCGACCCGATCAGCGCGAAGCCCGTCATCGTTGTCCCGAAAAGGCTCATCAACAACAGGAACGGCCCGATGGACCGTGAAGCGACGAAGAAGTCGGAGCTGGTCCCGCGGAAGAACCGCGCGCTAAACACGCCCAGCCCGACCAACAACAACAGATATCCACAGACGATCCAAAGTGGCATCATGTCTGGTCGTCCCCCTTCGCATCGAACTCGTCGGCCCAGGCCTCCAGTTCATCCGGCCAGGCCAGCTTTAACGCCGCGAACCACAGGCACGCCGCCGCGATCGAGAACCCCGCGTGGTACGCCAGCCCGATCGGCATGAAGCCGAACACCAGCCGGCGGTCGTCCCAAAACCAGAAGTCGTGGTGCAGGACGAACATGACAACAAACAGGATCAGGATACGGCCGGGTGATCGACTCATCGTGCAACTCCGTCGGGGTTATTCCGCGTCGGCGGAGATCGCGAACAGGTGGCTCGGCGTCGCGATGTACATCACGCCGTTGGCAAGCACCGCGGTGGAGTACACCTTCGAGGGGAACTCGACTTCCGCCAGCAGCTTCTTCTCGGGCCCCGTCTGGAGGATCGTGACGATCCCGTCTTCGTTGCCGATGATGACCTTGCCGTCCGCGACATACGTCGAAGCCCAGATATGAGCGAGGGTGTCGTGCTCCCACTTCTTCTCGCCGGTCTTGGCGTCGAAGCAGTACACCTTGCCCGCGTAGTCGGCCGCGTACGCCAACCCGTCGACGATCGACATCGTCGACACGCTCCGCTCCACGGTGGTGTCGCGCCAGACGAGCTTCGGCTGACCGTCTTCATCGATCTGGGAAGGGTCTACACAGATCAACGCGCCGACGCCGTCGCCGTGCTCGGGGTCTTGGCCGATCATGGCGTAGACCAGGCCGTCGTGGATCACCGGCGTGCCGATGAACTCGCTGGGGCCCGGGGGCGTGGCGTACTTCAACGGCTTGCCGTCTTCACCGATCCGGTAGCTCTCGGGGTTGCCGTCGATCTTCCAAAGCGTGGGGAGGATGTCGTACTCGTCTTCGTCCTTGACCGTGGTCGGATCGAAGCCGTAGAGCAGGCCGTCGCCGCCGCCGAAGACGATGGTGGGCTGGCCCGCGAACTCGCCGTACGCAGGGCTGGACCAGTTGCAGTGCAGCAGGTTCTGGCTGATGCCCGCGCCTTCCTCCCCGACCAGCTCGCCTGTCTCGGCGTCCAGCGCGATCAACGACGGGGCCAGCGGGTTCACGATATTGATGTGCGACCAGTCAACGCCGTTGGACGTCGCGACGTAGACCCGGCCGTCGTGTATCAACGGCGAGGTGCTTGTGATGTTGTGCGGGAACACGCCCAGCTCATCACTCATGTTGTATCGCCAGATGACATCGGCATCGGCGTCCCCCAGTTCCTCAACGCCGTAGTATTCTTTTTCGTCCTGCACGCCGTCGTTGCCGTTGGCCATGCCCTTGAGGTCCAGGCAGATGACTTCACAGAGGTTGGTCACGATGTAGACGCGATCGCCCTGCACCGCCGGGCTTGAGCAGATGCCCAGGAACTCCCAGTCGCCGACCTTCCCGGAACCGAGCTTGGGGATGTTCAACTGCCAGACGAGTTTCCCGGTCGCCTCTTCCAGTGCGTAAAGGCAGGCGCGGTCGCCGGTGTATTTCGGGTCTTGCGGCGTCTCGTTATTCGTGCCGACCAGGACCAGGCCCTGGGTGACGACCGGGTTGCCGTAGGTCTGGCTGCCGAGTTTGGCGACCCACTTGATCTTGCTGGTGGATTCGGGGTCGATCTGATCGCTTCGGCCGATCAGTTCGCCGGGGTGGAAGTCCACCGGGATCGATGTGTTCTCCTGCGACGCCATGTTCCGGTCAGCGTCGCCGCCCCACATGGGCCAGTCCTCGCCCGACGTGGCGGTCGCCAGCATCAGGGCGCAACCGGTGGCTATGAGTATTTGGTGTATAGGCCGCATGCGTGTCTCCGTAGTCGTGCTGTTGCAAACAAAACCGCCGTGTGTCCCCGGGGGACCCGTCGTGGCGTCAGTCGTTCGGGGTGACGTTGATGTTGTCGATAAAGACCTTGTACCGAGATTGCGGGCTGAACCCGAACAGGCCCGGCGAGCCGTTGGTGTGAGCGTTAGGAACCTGTGCCTCGATCACCCAGCCCTCGGGCTCGGCCTTGTCGCGGGGCCAGGCCTTCCCTTTAACCACGCCGGTCCCATCCTCATTAATCTGCACACGGGTCTTGAGCGTATACCAGACGTTGGGCCTGATCTTGAAAGGTGCCGCCTGCTTGATCCGATCATGGTTGGAGCTGACCTCCAACGCCTGCTTGTTCCCATCCAGCGCGATGATGTACCGCTGATTGACCACGCCGACCACGCTCATCAGCCGCCGGCTGCCGTCGGTCATCACGTCGGCGGTCACGGTGTAGTTGCTGTCGTCCGGGTGCCCGATGAAGGCCATCGATCGCTGGAAGAGGACGTTGGTCAGCGTCTTGGCAAGCACCTTGTTACCTTCGATCTCGCGGACCTGCCACTTGGCCCGTGCGCCGATCCAGGGCAGCGGTGGGTGCGCGTAGGACACGCCATCGCCACGATCGGTCTCGCTCAGGCCGGCTGCTTCGAAGTCTTCACTGAAAGGCGGGGTCGACATCACCCGCCCGCGTACCGTGCCAACCAGGCCGGAGTCGGACGTAAACCGCAACGCCCCGGCGGAGGGCTGCCCGGATTCAGAGGCGACAAACGCGCCGTCCTTCACTTCGCCGGACAACTCCACACGCACCGCGGCAGTGGGAGGTATCCACTTGGCCGCGTCGCCGACCGACACGTCATCCAAAGTTTGATAGCCCAGCGCGTCGGCCGCCGTCGCGGTGAAGCCCTGCGTATCCCCGGGCCGGATCAGGAACTCTGCGGGGACCACACTTAACGTGCTCGCCTCGCCGGGCTCCGTATCCGCCGAGTTGTCGGCGGTGGCCGGTGAATCTTCGTAGTCGGTGCCGAAGCAGTAGAGCTTCTGGGTCGTATGGACGTAGACCTTGCCGTTGTACACCGCGGGGCTGCCGATGGACTGGCCTTCGAGTTTGGTGTGTTCGACGTGGGGTCGGCTGTCACCGTTGGGCGTGATGATGAACAGGCCATCGTTCCAGAAAGGGGCGTACAGCCGACCGTCTGCGAACAGCGGGGTCGCGTGCAGCTGATCGCCACCCACTTTTTCGCGCCACAGGGTTTCCCCCGTCAGTGCGTGGATCGCATACAGATGCCCGTCGATGGTGCACTGGTAGACCGTGTCGCCGACGAGTGTGGGCGAGCTGGTAAACATGCTCACATCGTCGTTACGCCAGGCGGTGAACGTGTCGTCGAGTTTGAGGGGTTTATCCTCCGACGCGAGCGCGGCTTCCAAAGCGGCGCCCGCCCGGACGGCGATCATGTAGCCGGTGCCCGTGTTCTGGACGTTCTCCTTGCCGTGCGTCTGGATGACCAGGTCGTCCGGCGTACCCATCTGCCCGTCTTCGCCGGGATGGACCACGGGCGAGCAGTTCACGCCGCCCTTGGACATCTGATACCGCCACAACGGCTGACCGTTCTGCACGTTGACCGCGACCAGGTTCCCGCAGCCCGTGCCGGCGTAAAACAGCCGGACGCCCAGGCGCGTCTCGAGGTATGGCGTGGAGAACGACGAGTCTTTGAGGAACGGCGGGCCGACGCCGGGCGTGGAATACCACACCAGTTCACCGGTGTCTTTATTGAATGCGTAGAAGCGGTTGCGTGCCGGGGTGGTCGTGCCCCAGTTGCTGGTGATCGCGTTGACGATGACAAGATCGCCCTCAACGGTCACGCACCCGGTCCGGCCGTTGGGGAAGGTCAGCCGACCAAAGGCCTCCATCATGGAGATGCGCCAGCGTTCCTTGCCGTCCTTGTCGACGCTGATGACCAACCCCGGGCTGGTCATGAAGTAGACGTGCCCGGTCGCCGGATCGATGCTCGGCGCGCTGATGGCGTAGCGGTTGTAGACGATGTCGGAGATGAAGTCGGCATACCCCAGACGCCAGTGTTCCTCACCCGTGGCGGGGTCCAGACACAGCAGCGTTTCCAGGAGGTCGGGCCCATCGCCGTCGTAACCGATCACAAACAACCGGTCGCCATCGGCGTACCGCCCGATCAAGGGTGTCCCGCGCCCTGGGATGTCCAGCGTCCAACGCAGGTTTGCGTCTTCGCCGTCGAGCACCGCCTTTTGGGGCAGGTGCGACGCGCTGGTGGTGCTGTTTTGGTTCTCGCCACGCCAGTTCACAAAACCGGTGATCGGCTCCGCGGCGTATGCGGATGTCGCGATGAATTGGAGCATTACCACTGAAAAAGCGATAAACATTCGTTCGGGCCTGACCATAGGATCGGCTCCCGTGAAGCTGGATTGATTGTAGTTCCCTGCCACGACTTGCGAATAAGAAGGTGTTGCATTTGTAACGTATGCGTACTATTATGTCAACCGGTGAGCCACATATCCAAGACATTACATCACAAGCCTAAACCTACCTGTGATGAGCCGGGCAGCCTTCCTGCAGAAACGCGCCGGCTGCCACCGCTGCTGCGCCGTTGCTGGTACGGACTTAACCAGGCGTTCCGCAGGCGAATTATGCACCTCGGGCTCACGCCGACACAGTTCACGATCCTGCGCTGGCTAAACGAGGCGGGCGGATCGGGCCTGAACCAGAAACACCTGGCGGAAAAAATGGCAAGTGATCCGAATACCATCGCGTCGCTTGTGTGCCGCATGAAAGAAGCCGGGCTGGTCGGCTGTGATGTCGACCCGGACGACCGCCGTGCCAAACGTGTGCGCATCCTCGCCAAAGGCCGGCGATTATTCGAGCAGGCCACCCCCCACGCCCTGGAGCTGCAGGACACCGTGCTCAAGGCAATCCCCGCCGCAGATCGGCCAAAGTTCCTGCGCCAGCTCGAGGCCCTGGCCGATGCATGCCAGGATGAAATAGACCCGGGTGCTGCGGAGTTATAGACTAGTCTCAGCGATTTTTCTGCACTTTTAGTAAACACTTTTCTTATCTCTGGAGTCGACGATGATGACACGACGCGTGTGGAGCGATGCCCTGCTGGTGGTGGCCACCGGCTTGCTGGGGGTGACGCCCGTTTCGGCGTCCCAGTTGCCCGTCAGTGGCGGCTCCTTCGAGGCACCGGTGATCATCGACCCGCCCTTTGAAACACCGTTTATCCCGGTGCTCAGCCTGTTCGGCTGGTCCGAGACCGGCCCGATCACCACCGACCCCGGCTCTGGCTTTGAGGGCACACTGGATACCGGCGTCTTCTACAACTTCGAGTTCATCGAGTTCCCCGACGGCAACGGCGGGACCACCATCATCCCCAATCCCGAGTTCGTCACCGGGGTGGATGGGGACCAGGCCGCGTTCATCGGCGCGATCCCCGAGCCGGTCGGTGGTGAAGACGCGGTTAGCGCTTATCAGTTCCTCGGCCCCGCCAACACCTACCAGGCCGGGCTGTCCTACTCGCTGCTGGTCGATGTCGGCAAGAGCGGCCGGCCCGGCTTCACACCGCCGGACACCTCGGAGCTTGGCCTGCAATTCATCTACCAAAACGATCTGGACCAGATCGTCGTGTTGGATACGTTGACGCTGACCGCGGTGGATATCCAGGCCAACGACCTCAATGAAGAGGGGCTTGTGCTTGACCTGTTGGGCCCGGGCGACCACATCGGCCGGGAGATCGGCATCCGCATCCTGCCATTAAGCGGGGTCAGCGGGAACTGGACCTTCGACAACGTGCGTGTGGATGCGTCGCTGATCGGCGACCTGGACGGTGACGGGTTCGTCGGGATCGACGACCTGAACATCGTCCTGAGCAACTGGAACCAGAACGTCCCGCCGGGCGACCCCGCAGCCGACCCAAGCGGCGACGGGTTTGTGGGGATCGACGACCTGAACACGGTCCTTGGCAACTGGAACGCCGGCACACCACCGCCACCAGCAGCCGTGCCCGAACCGGTATCCTCGGCATTTCTCGGGGTTGGCCTGGCCGGTATGCTCATGCGGCGGCGGCCGTGACCTGACAACACGAGGACGTCTATGCGAGCAGGGCTGCGGGGATTTACGCTGATCGAACTACTGGTCGTGATCTCGATCATCGCGATCCTCGTGGGCATCCTGCTGCCGGCGCTGGGCGCTTCGCGCCGATCGGCAAGAGTGGCTGCCTGCTTATCCAACCAGCGCCAGTTGCTCGTCGCCGTGACCGCCTACGCCGTTGAATACAACGACAGCATCCCCTTCGGCCCGCAGGCAAACCCGGCCTCCCCCTCGAACTTCTACCCCGCGACCGGCATGGTCACGAGCATGCTCTCACGCCCGCCCGGCGAGCCGGTCGGCGCGGGGCTGCTCCTGGATCATCACCTGGGTGATACCCCCGAGGCGCTCTTCTGCCCGGGCAGTGACGACGAGTTCGATGCCGCGGCCCAGCTTGAGCGTATCGGCGAGAACTGGGCCATCTCCAATTACTACTACCGCCACGGGTCCAACACCCAGGCCTCGCTCGCCCTGCCGCCGGAGCAATGGGACGATCACATCCGTATCGATAACCTCGGGGACAACGCCAACGGCAAGCCTATCCGAGCCCTGTTTATCGACCAGAACTTC
>CBDUNP010000091.1:0-10017 GCA_965368605.1 uncultured bacterium
GCCTTCTTCGCAGGCGCTTCGGCCGGCGCTTCCAGCGTCGCGGTCGTGGTGGACGCATCGTCCCCGTCCGCGTCGGCGGTCTTCTTGGCAGCGGCCTTCTTACGCGGCTTGCGGACCTTTTTCAGGTCCACCTTCTCCGCGGTCTCGACGGCGGTCCCAGAATCCGTAGCCTCTTCACCAAACCACTGCTGGATGGTCACGGCCAAGCCGATCTTCACCGTCGACATGTGGTTAGTGATACCGGGGACGCCTTCGGCTTCGCACTTCTCGACGATTGCCTTACTCTTGACGCCCAGCTCTTTAGCTAACTCGAATACGCGCTTGGCTTTGGCCAAGTCCTGCTCCTTCCGGCTTTATACATAGCCGGCCTTGGGTTCGACGGCACCCTGATTGGCCCGTCGGGATTCATTTCACCGCCTGAAAATCACATCAGGCGGTCTCGTTACTGGTCTGCTTATCTGCGTCGGCGTCGGCCTCCGCGTCATCCGAACCGCCTTCTTCGGCGGCCTCGGCACTGGCTTCTTCTTCGGTCGCGGCCTCTTGGGCCGCGGCTTCTAGCCCGTCAGCCGAATCGGCCTGCTCGCTCTGCCGGTTCTCCAGCATGTCCACGATCGAGCCCGACTCGGTCCCAGGCAGGATCGCGCCCAACACCGACGCCGCCTGCGCCTCGCCCGGCATCGACGCCAGCTTGGCCTCTTCCGCCTGACGGTTGCGCTCGGCCTCTTCCTTCTCCTTGGCCTGCTCCTCGGCGACTTCCTTGGCACGGATCGACGCCGTCTCGACCATGCGTTCGGCCATCTCTTCGTCCATACCCAGCGTCTCTTCCAGGTACGGCGCGCCGACCTCTTCCAGGTCGAACACGCTGATGACGCCCAGCGCCGCCAGCTTGTCGATCTGCTCCTCATCCAGCCCGTCGATGCTCTTGAGGCAGGCCTCGAGGATGTCCAGGCTCTTGGTGAACTCGGCAGGCGTCAGGATGTCGACGTCCCACTTGGTCAGCCGGGCCGCCAGGCGGACGTTCTGCCCGCGCTTACCGATCGCCAGCGAAAGCTGATCTTCATTCACGACGACCGTCGCGCGACCCAGCTCGAAGCACAGCGAGATCTCAACGACCTCAGCCGGCTTCAGTGAGTTCTGGATCAGGATCTGGCTGGACTCGTTCCAGCGGACGATGTCGATCTTCTCGCCGCCCAGCTCGTCGACGATGTTCTTGATCCGGCTGCCACGCACACCGACGCACGCGCCGACGGCATCGACCTTCGAGTCGATCGAGCTGACCGCGATCTTCGTGCGGTGCCCCGGCTCGCGGGCCATGGCCTTCACTTCAATGATCCGCTCGGCCACTTCGGGCACCTCGACCTCGAACAGCCGACGGATAAATAGCTCGTCGCCACGGCTCAGCACGATCTTCACCTGATTGCCCGCGTCGCGGACGTCCAGGATCAGGCACCGGACACGCTCGCCGGGCTGGTGCTGCTCGCCGGGGATCTGCTCGCTGCGGGGCATGAAGCCCTCCGCTCGGCCGATCGAAACCACCAACGAACCGCCCTCGTACCGCTGGGCCATCCCGGTGGTCAGTTCGCCGACGCGGTCGATGAACTCGTTATAGATGCTGGCCCGCTCGTCCTCACGGAACCGCTGGATCATCACCTGCTTGGCGGTCTGGGCGGGGATTCGGCCCAGGTCGTCCAGGTCGATCTCGTCATCGCCCCGCCAGACGCGGATCTGACCGGTCAGCCGGTCGACCTCGCTGGTGAACTCATCGGTGTCCAGCGCGTTGTAGTGCTTGCGTGCCGCGGAGACCATCGCCTGCTCGATATCCGAGAACAGCGATTCCTTGTCGACGTTCCGGTCCCGAGAGATCGAGTCGATCAGCCGAAGCATTTCTGCGTTGTTGATTGCCATGTCTTGCCTGCTTTCTAAAAACAGTTTTGATCCCAGGCCCGCACGCCACGGCTGGTCCGCTTTGCTTGAGCCCGGTGTTTGCCGGATTGTCGTCCACGCTTAAAAGGGCGGCGGACACAAGCCCTGAAAAATCCAAACAAAAAACCACGAAGCAATCCGCTCGTGGCCAAGGCAGTCATCGGTCGGCACGGGCTATCTAAAGCCCAACCGAATCCGGCAGGATGCACGGGTCACAGGCTAAGCCCGCAAAGCCCCTCCCTTCTCGCGGCCTAACCGCTTGAGGTGGCTTCCGAGCCTTGGCATACCGTCGCCACGGAACTGATGGGCCACGCCCATCACTTGTCCGTCGCTCCTACGCCAGCCTTTGCCTGTTTATGATGCATCCGTAACTGCCTCAGGCTACACAATCTCCGCCGACACAACGCCGACGGTGAACCCCTAAGTCTACTTAAACCCCCATCCGTGTCAATATTTAAAGCCCACGCCCCACCCCCGGAGCCAGCGCTGCAGCCATGCCGATCCCCCACCAGATGGATACGCACCCCTCTAACGTCCGATAACTAAAAATAAGCCGCCAAAATCCGTCGTCCCGTCCCTGCCCGGGAGACGTGAGCCACAAAAACGGGTATTTTTCGTCGATTCAGGGCTAAAATCGACGGTTTCGAAAAAATCTGATCCGCGCCCCTTCATTTCACAGTCCGGCCGCGACAATAAGGCGAGGAAACAAACCATGCCGACCTACACCGAACAAGATGAATGGACCGCCCTCCGGGCCTATGCCCAGGATGGCGATCCCCAGGCGTTTGAGGTCCTGGTCCACCGCTACCAGGCGATGGTCTACGCGACCTGCCGACGCCAGCTGGGCAACACCACCGACGCCGAGGACGCGACCCAGGAGACGTTCCTGAAGCTAGCCCGCAAGGCCGGCGCGATCCGTTCGAGCCTGTCCGCCTGGCTTCACGCCTCTGCGGTGGGTACCTGCAAAGACCTGATCCGTCGGCACGCCACCCGCCGCAAGCACGAACACGAGGCCGGCAAGCTCGTCACTCAGGACGACGCCAACACCTGGGACCAGCTCGGGCCGATCGTCGACGACGCGATGCAGTCCCTGCCCAAGCCCCAGCGCGACCTGCTGGTCGAGCGGTTCCTGGTCGGCGTCCCGCAGAATCAGATCGCTGAGCGTGAGGGCGTCAGCCCAAGCGCGATCCATCAGCGGGTCAACCGGGCGGTCGAAGCCCTGCGTCGCAAGCTCGGCAAGAAGGGCGTCCCCGTCGCGGCCGCCGCTTTGAGCATGGCCATGACCCAGGCGTCCCAGGCCGCCGTCCCCCAGACCGTCACCGCCTCGGCCATGAAGATCGGCCTGGCGGGCGTCGCGCCCGAAAAATCCGGGTCCATCCTGAACACACTCATCACCAGCTTTATGGAGGCTTCAATCATGACCAAACTCGCCACCACCGCGGCCGCCCTGGCCCTGGTCGCCGGGACCACCGTCTCGGTCAACCAGCTACGCTCCGCATCACCCCCGCCGACCCCGGCATCCACCCCGGCACCCACCGTCATGGCGGACAACACCGCCGAGATGCTCGAAGGCACCTGGATCAACCGCTCCTGGAAGATGGACAACCAGCCCGCCACCGCCGCCAACATCAAGGGCCGACACATCAGGCTCCGCGCTCCCTCCCCCGTTCCCGGCGGCGACCCCATGCAGATGACCCTCGAAATCAGTGAGACCGACCCCGACGCCAACCCCCCCATGCTCGTCTACACCCTCATCCAGGCCAACACGCCGATCATCCCCGTCACCGGCGACCCGGTCGTCGCCTCCTACCTGGTCGAGGGCGACCACCTGAAGATTGCGATCAACCACACCGGCGGGCCTCGCCCGGAAAGCTTCGACGCCGCGCCCGGCCGATGGGTCATGGCCTTCTACAAAGAAGACGGCAACGGCAACCCCGCCATGGACGACGAATTTGACCCCGCCCTGGCCGGCGCATGGTCCGGCTACCTGCCCATCATCCTCACCGTCAAGGACGGCGTCTGCAAAATGAAAAGCGCGACCGGCCAGACGCTGACCGAGTCTGAAATCATCAGCTTCGATCCCTCCACCAAGCCGATGCGTCTGGAGGTCGTCGCGACGATGTCCACCGAGCTGCCCGCCCTGGTCGGCACACAGGTCAAGTACCTGGTCGAGCTCAAGGGTGACCGCGTGCGGTACGCCAACTACGAGATCCGCTCGCCCAAACACGGGCAGTGGCCCCGGAACTTCACCGGCCAGAAGGGCGACCAGCTCAGCACCACCATCTGGGAACGGGTGAACGAAGAATGAATACCCCAAGGCAAAACCCACCCCGCACCGGCGCGTTCACGCTGATCGAGCTGCTGGTCGTCATCGCGATCATCTCCCTGCTGGTCTCGCTGACACTCCCAGCCCTCAGCGCCGCCAAGCAGCAGGCCCGCACGGTCAAGTGCCTGTCGAACATCCGCCAGACCGCCACCGCCGTGAACGCCTTCACGACCGACCACAAGGGCGAGCTGCCGGAGAACCGCGTCAACGTCGGGCCGAACAAGCACGTCACCTGGCGGCATAACTTCGTCGAACAGAAGTACCTGCCCGAGGGTGACATCTGGGCCTGCCCCGCCCCGCCGCCGACCGAGCCGCGCAGCGAGCTGGACACGGTCGATCAGGGCAGCCGGTGCGTCGGCGACGTCGCCAGCAACTGGGCACTCAACGGCCACCTGCTCTGGCGCATCAACCTCGACGACGAAGAGGCCCAACGCCCCGCCATCGTCATCCGACGGACCTCGCACACCATCCTCCTGACCGAGACGCGCGACCGCTACCCCGACCTGCGCATCACCGACGACATCCTCAGCGCTCAAGACGAGTACGGCGGGTGGTTCGGGTTCTGGCATCAGGGCAAGGGCTCTTACGCCTTCGTCGACGGCCACGCCGAGACCCTCGCGCTCAAAGACACCGGCGACCCGGACTGCCGATGGCACAACGGCCTGGACAACACCCAGGACATCTACGACCCCCAGGAACGCCGCGAAGTCCCGCCGCACGGCCACCCCGAATGGGTCTTCACGATGCCCCCGATCTACCGCTGACCAAACCACAAGGCTGATACCCCCATGCAAAACTCCCGACTTATCTGGCTTGGCATAGGCCTTGGCCTGTTGGCCCTGATCAACGTCGCCGTGTTCACCGGCCTGTTCAGCGACCGCAGCCTCAACCTGCACTGGCGCGTCATCGCCCAGCCCAGCGACGACGAAGGCCCATACGTGATCGTTCAGTTCGCGATGTCCGACCATCGCCCGATCAAGTCCATCCAGGTCCAACGCCTTGACGAAAAAGGCAACCCGGCCGAAACCCTCTGGGCGGCCAGCGGCAAGTCCATCCCCATCGACACCTTCTCCTTCGGCACCAGCCTCGACGGCATGGAACGCACCGACACCCACGAGGGCCGCCCCCGCCTCCGCCCCGGCCAGACCTACCGCCTCAAACTCAAGACCACCGGATTCAAGAGCGGCGAGCTCCAGTTCGAGACCTGAGCCCCCCCGGATCAACCCCGGATCAGCCCCGGATCAGCCCCCATAAACCAGCCCCGCGACGCCTGCCCCACTTGCCACCCCGGGCGATATCCGCCATAATGCCCGGCTCGAAAAAACCCCGGCCCCGGGATATCGCCTCGGATATCACCCGCTAAGCCACAACAGAGGACACCACCCATGGCTCATTCCGTCTCCGCCCGCAAACGCATCCGTCAAAACGCCAAGGCCCGCTCGGTCAACCGCTGGCGTAAAAGCAACATCCGCACCGCGATGAAGGAATACCACGAGTTGATCCTTCACGGCACCAACGATGAAGCCAAGACCAAGCTCAACAGCATCTACAAGCTGCTCGACAAGGCCGCCAGCACCAGCACCATGCACAAGAACACCGCGGCACGCTACAAGTCTCGCCTGACCAGCAAGTTAAACCAGAAAATCGCCGGCTAAGGCTTGATTTTATAGAATAATCGGTTACCTTCTATTCAACCTCGGTTTAGACCGGGGTTGTTTATTAAGCGGATCGCTTAACTTAATATGTCCGGGTCCTGTCGGACGCTGTTCTTTATCTTATTTTGGGTTGTGGCTGCGATTGGCCAAAAGCCGACGCAGGTTCCACCGGATCACAGCACTTAACCGATGAGTCGGGATAGGCGTCTGTGAATAACCGGAGGCGGGTGTTGAGCGAGTTTTCGAAAGATCATGTCATGCCGGGGGTTAAACCCAAAGCTGTGGTTCCCGCTGTGGCTCACCCCAAGGCAGGCCTGTCCGCCGGGCTCTCCGCGTGTTACAAAAAACTGGCGATGCTCGGCAGCGTCGACCTCCGCTCCCTGGCGGTCCTGCGGATCGGGCTGGCACTGATGCTGATCGCCGACCTGCTCTCGCGCTGGGGCGACCTCACCGCCCACTACACCGACGCCGGCGTCCTCCCCCGCGCCCTGCTCTTCGAATCCGAAGGCCTGCGCGCCTACCTGTCCCTGCATTCCCTGCACGGCTCGGGCATGTGGCAGGCGATCCTGTTTGCGGTCGCCGGCTACTTCGCGATGACCCTGCTGTTGGGTGTCCGCACACGCCTGGCGACCTTTGGCTCATGGGTCCTGCTGCTGAGTCTGCACCACCGCAACCCCGTGATCCTTCAGGCGGGCGACGCGCTGCTTCGCATGCTGCTGTTCTGGGGGATGCTCCTGCCACTGGGGGCCCGGTGGTCTCTGGACAGCACCTCCGGCCCGTTGACGCTGTACCGCCGAAAGGACAACAGCCTGCTGTCCGTCGCCGGGGTCGCGATCCTCTTGCAGGTCTGCCTGGTCTACTGGTTCACCGCCACCTTCAAGGACCACCCGATGTGGTGGAACCAGAACGCCGCCTACTTCGCGCTGCACGTCGATCAGCTGGTCACGCCGTTTGGGATGTGGCTGCGTCAGATCGAGTGGCTGCTGCCGATCCTGACCAAAGCCGCGTTCACCCTGGCGATCGCCGCACCGATCCTGGTCTTCTGCCCGATCTGGACCGGGACCGCACGCATGCTGGTGATCCTGGCGATGATCGGCACGCACCTGGCGCTGGCGATGAGCCTGAACCTGGGCCTGCTGCCTTATGTCGCCGCACTCAGCTGGCTGGTCTTCATCCCCGGCAAGTTCTGGGACAAACTCAAAACCATGATCCGCGGGCAGACCGGCCTGCGTGCCAACCAGTCCCGCACACACTGGATGCTGGCGATGCTCCGCAGGGTTCCGACCCTCATCTCCGGCTCACGACGCGGTACCGGCGATGTCCTGATCGACATCCCCACCACCCGGAGGCTCGGCATCAAGGCACGCGGCTGGGAGCAGCTCCTGGCATGCATCGCACTCTTCTACGCCATCGCGTGGAACCTGCAATGGCTTGACTCGCACAGCGACGACCCGATCCTCCCCGTGCGCGTCACCGCCACAGGCGACATCCTGCGCATGGAGCAGAACTGGAACATGCTCTCCCCCGACGCCCTGAGCAACGACGGCTGGTTCGTCATGCCCGCCACACTCATCAACGGCGAAACCGTCGACGCATTCACCGGCGGCGCCCTGAGCTGGACCAACCCCGTCCACGTCTCGGACAACCAGCCCAGCTCACGCTGGCGAAAGTACCTGCGCAACCTCTCCAACCCCCAGTTCGACCGCCACCTCACCCCCTTCGCCGAGTACATCGCACGGTCGTTCAACCAGACCCACAGCACCGCCGAGCAGATCGTCTCGTTCGACATCGTGTTCATCCGCGAGACCACACGCCCCGGCGGCGGCATCGAGCTGAACCGCTACACCCTCCTGCAATACCACGACGAGTCCTAAGCCACCCTTCTCGTCCGGCCCGCCTCATTCACCCCCCAACCAACCCCGCGGCAAGACGCCTCCCCCCGATCACGACCCGCCCGCTGGGTCCACCGGCTTCTGCCTGCTATAATGCCTGACTCGGCGAACACCCAAGCCGGGGCTTACCAACCGTTAACCACGACAAGAGAACAGGTTATGGCTTCAGTAATCACCGGCAAAGCCTACGTCCTCGGCGACGACATCGACACCGACCAGATCATCCCCGCCGAGTTCCTCTCCTACGACCCGACCGACCCGGAAGAACGCAAGTTCTTCGGCATGTACGCCATGGTCGGCGTCCCACCCGCCCAGGCCGGACTGCCCAAGGGCAACACCCGCTTCGTCGAAGAGGGCAAATACACCTCCGAATACGCCATCGTCATCGGCGGTAAGAACTTCGGCTGTGGCTCGTCCCGTGAGCACGCGCCCCTGGCCATCGCCGAGGCCGGCGTCCACGCCGTCGTCGCCGAGTTCTACGCACGCATCTTCTTCCGCAACTCCGTCAACGGCGGATACCTCCTGCCCTGCGAGACCGAGGCACGCATCTCCGAAGAGGTCAACACCGGCGACGAGTGCACCCTCGACATCGAGGCCGGCACTTTGGTGAACCATACCTCCGGCAAAACGTATCAGCTCAAACCCCTGGGCGACGTCAAGCCGATCATCGACGCCGGCGGTGTCTTCAACTACGCACGCGAATCCGGCATGTTGAAGTAAGCGCTGATGATGAACGGTTGGATGAAGCGTATCTATCAATAAAACGCCGCGACTTGTCGCGTGGAAAGTACATGAAATCCCCATGAAAGCCGACTACCTCAAGCAAAAGCACGACGCCGGCCTGACCTACGCCGACTACCTCGCGACCGGCACCGATCAGCAGAAGCAGGACTGGACGACCCTCTACGACCAGACCCCGCTGACCGACGCCCAGTCCGCCCTGCTCGGCTCGTTCACCCGCAAGATCAATGTCATCGTCGTCTCGGGCATCTGGTGCGGCGACTGCGTCCAGCAGGGCCCATTGATTCAGCGCATCGCCGAGGGCGCTCCCCAGGCGATTGACCTGCGCTGGCTGGACCGTGATGCGCATATGGACCTCCAGGAACAGGTCCGCATCAACGCCGGCAACCGCGTCCCGGTCGCGATCTTCTGCGCCGAGGATTACGAGTTTGTCAGTTGGTTCGGCGACCGGACCCTGACCCGCTACCGGGCCATGGCCGCCAAGAACCTCGGCGGGGTCTGCCCCATGCCCGGGGCCCCCGTCCCCCAGGACGAGGCCAACGCGACCCTGGCCGACTGGCTCGAACATTTTGAACGGGCCCACCTGCTGTTGCGGCTTAGTGGTCGGCTCAGACAGATTCACGGGGATTAACCCCCCGCCGCCGCTCGGGGTGTACAAGCCGGGTGCCCTTGCCCGGGCCGGGAAGGGGCGATAAACTCCCGCGTCCCATCCAAGGAATGCGGTTTACAGGCTTTGGCCTTATCTACAGGCTGGCAAAGCGTTTGTGAGTGAGGGTAGGGCGGTCGACAAGGGGGATCAGCCCCGGTCGGGTCTCAATTCAGGACTATTCGGTATCGCCGATGGAGTGATCAGTGGCCAAGAAAACAACCAAAAAATCCGCCGCCAAGCCAGCCAAGAAGAAGGCCGCGGCCAAAAAACCCGTCAAGACCGCCAAGAAGACGGCCAAGAAATCCACGAAGAAAGCCACCACCAAGAAGGTGTCTACAAAGAAATCCACGGCCAAGAAGACCACTAAAAAAACGACCGCCAAAAAGACGACCAAGAAAAAAGCCACTACCAAGAGCAAGGCCCCGGCTACAAAGCCGGCGACCAAGAAGAAGCCTACTAAGAAAACCAAGGCTGAAACCAAAGCCGTCGACCCCAAAACCAACGGCAAGGCGGCCGCATCCCCCAAGCCCGCCCCCACCATCCGGCGCGTCGTTCGGCCAAACCCCATCCCCCCCGCCGAACCCCCGCTGGAAGACTGGACACCCCTCAGCGACGCCAAGCTCCGCAAGGTCAAGACCGGCCTGGGCAAGAAAGACCTCGACGGATTCAAGCAGCTGCTCCTGGAGAAGCGTGCCGAGATCGTCGGCGACGTCATCGGCATGGAAGAGGCACGCGCCGGCGGCAACGGCGGCGAGCTCTCCAACATGCCCCTGCATATGGCCGACGTCGGCTCCGACAACTACGAGCAGGAGTTCACCCTCGGCCTGGTCG
>CBDUNP010000092.1:0-9960 GCA_965368605.1 uncultured bacterium
ACGCGGTGACGAAGGTGTCGTAGATGCGTTTGGCGCAGAGGTGCTTGTTCAGGTAATCGAAGACCTGGCCGGTGGTGGTCGGCGTCATCGGATAGGAGGCGAGCATGGACTCGACCATCGCCATGACGACGGCGGCGGCGGGGCCGTGCCCCGAGACGTCACCGATCAGGATCGCCCATCGGCCGTCGGGGGTGGTTGAGGTGCGGCCGAGCCCTGTCCCCAGCGGGTGGAACGAATACATATCGCCGCCGGCCTGGTCGAACGTGTGATACTCCGCGGCGATCGATACGCCCGGGATGCTCGGCAGCTTCTCGGGCAGCAACGCCTGCTGGATGTTCGCGATCTTCGTGACCTCGTCCTTGATCCGCTGATGCACTTCGCGGAGCTTCCGCGCGGTCTGGACGTGCTTGACGGTGCTGCCGATGAGGTTGGCACGGAGCAGGCCGTCCTCGAGTTCTTTCTCGTTGTGGATCGCGGGGTCGTTGGTCAGGCTGATGGCCCAGTTGAGAATCTTGCCGCCATCAAATAACGGTTGTGCGGCCAGCGAGATGTAGCCCTTCAGGCCGTCGCCCAGGACCGGGTCGTCGGTGATATCAAGGTCCCGGATAATCAACGGCCGACCGCGCCGGACGATATCCCCCAGCAGGCCGTCGGTGTGGATCGGCAGCTCGCGGTAAGTCTTCCAGACATCGGTGATGCGGTGCTGGCCGAAGTCGTCGTCGAGGATATGCCGGGTCACACGGTACTGCCCGGGCTCCAGCCCCCTGCAGGAGAGGGAGATGTACCCGGTCCGGCCAACCAATTTAGACCAGCCCTCGCCGAAGGTGCGCAGCACGTCCGCCGGGTCGGTCGCTTCGCTGAGCTTGGAGACCAGGCCGGTCAACAGCGGCAGCCGTGGGTTGTCTGGGAAGTCGAGTATTTCCATAAGGGCTACATCTTATCCGCGGAATGCCCCCGGCGTTCTATCTGACTGAGCACCGATTTATTCCGCAAACCAAAAACACGGAACCCGTACCAGAACGGGATACGCAATGGCCAGAATGCCAGCGACCTTACATAGCTTATCTGGCCTTGTACCGCGTCGGTGATTTCTCGATCCAGGGGCCTGATGATGTCGGCCGGGACGTAGCCGCGGCGGTCGCGCAGATACACCTCGGCCTCGATATGCCGCTGCCACATCTGCTCGACCGAGCTCCCGGGGAAGGCCTGCATATAGCTGCCCGGGCGGGGCGGGATCAGCAGGCCGTCAGCCCGCTCGGCGGTCGTCAGGCCCGAGGAATCTGTAAAAATAGTGACAAAATCTTTCCCGGTCTGACCGGTGGAAAGCAGGTAAACACAGAAGAAGATCGGGGCGTCCGCGTGCTTCCAGCCGACGATGCCGGTCGAGCCCATGTAAGAATTGAGCTGACAACCGCACTCAAACTCGAACCCCTGATCGGCCAACCATTCTACATCGACCTTACGAGAAGCCTTCTGATACATGCTCATGGCTGTGTGTTCATCGACCACGTTGATCCTGGCGGCACCGATGGCGTAGACCGACAGGGCACCAACAACCGAGATCAACACATATACAAATAAGAGCCCCCCCACCGCCAAGAGAATGACTTCGATTGCGTCGGGCATGGCTTCTTATTGTAACCGTGGAATGTTCATGAGAGGTTTGTCATGGCGGCCTTGAGCATCTTGAAGCTCTCCTCAAGCGCCTGGGGGATGACGCGGACCTGTCCGACGGTCTGCATGAAATTGACGTCGCCGTTCCACCGTGGGACGAGGTGCATGTGGGCGTGACCGGGTAGGCCTGCGCCGGCGCATCGGCCCAGGTTCATGCCGAGGTTGATGCCCTGAGGATTCATGGTTTTGCGGAGCAGGCGCGTGCCCAGTTCGCAGAGCTCCATCAGGCCAGCCCGTTGCGTTGGTGTGAGTTCGCAGATGTCGCCGACGTGGTTGTGCGGCGCGGCGAGGAGGTGGCCGTTGGTGTAGGGATAGCGGTTGAGCATGAGGATGCCGCGCTCATCGCGTTTGAGTACGAGCATCCGGTCAATCGCGTCATCGGTCAGTTTGTCATCCGCCGCATCACAGAGGAAGCAGCCGGACCCGCCGGCGGCGTCGGCCGGTGCGTCGGCCGAATCGAGTCCGCTGATATACGCCATCCGCCAGGGTGCCCACAGACGTTTGTTTGCCATGATGCACAAGGTAACGACTGGCCCGGTATGTACCAAGCAGACAACACGCTCAATCGAACCCCAAAAACCCGGTTATTGCCAAATATTCACAAAAAATAGCTGTAAATCACCCGGCCTGGCTCGTAAAATAACGAAGTCACCGGCTGGGCTCTATACGGCCGCCGGCTCATCTCCCTGGCTCACCAAGGAACCCACATCATGCAGGCTCAACAGGCGGGACGGGATAAGGGAACCGGGGGGCTGTCTATGTATCAAGCGGTTGCGTTGCGCGCGGGGGCGGCGGCCGCTGTGCTTGGCATGTGCTCCCCAGCGAACGCGCTGCAGACGGTATCGCTGAACTTCGAGACCGTGTCGCTGGCCGACCCGGCGGATGCGTATGTGTACAGCACGGCCGAGAAAGAGGCGATCAAGGGCATCCTCGAGGAGATCTACCTGAGCGATCCGGGCGATCCCGGCGGCGGGCCGTTGGGGATCAAGTTTGAGATTTTTGACCCGCTGGACCCCCCGCCGTCGTTTACGACCTCACTGATCAACTTCAACCACGGCTTCATGGGTGGGGCCGCGGAGAAGCTGGACTTCCGAAACACCTTTGAAGACGACGATGTCGACATCAACGCGTTTGGATTGCTGACGTCGTACGACGGCGCCCCCAAGGGTTTTGGTGGTGACACGTGGACCCTGCCGGAACTGACCACCAGCGAGGCGGTCGTGATGGCCAGCGCAAACCTGGCGGCGCACGAACTGGGGCACGCGATGGGGCTGCGTCACCACGACAGCTTCGGGCCGATCGGTTCGGGGATCGGGGTGGCGGGCGACAAGTACGACCCGGTTTACGTCGGTCCAAGCGAGACGAACGCCTCGTTCCACGTGATGGGGCTGGCGTCTACGGTGGCGTTGAATCCTGAGACGCTGATGTCACCGAAGTGGTTCAGCGAAAGGTCGGCGATGAAGCTGGCGTTTAACCTTACGGGCCTGACCGTGCCCGAGACCGGGCTGGACCACGGTGGACCCGCCGCGGCGCAGGAGTTCCCCATCGGCGCCATGTTTGCGCCGAACACGCAACTGGGCCCGCCGGACCCGTATTACCCTGACCCGCTGGACCTGACGCCGTTGGATGGGTTCCCCGGGTTTGCCGGCGCGGTGATCGATGCGACGCTGAGTGCGCCGTTTGAAGTGGATTACTACGTCTTCGACGCCCCCGCCGGGATGCGCATCACGATCGAGGCGATCTCCAAGATCATCCACGACTTCGACCCGGGCAGACTGCCCGACCCGGTGGATATGAAGATCGAACTGCTGGATGGCGGCACGCTGCTTCCCCTGCCCTACCCAAACTCGGCGGGCGTCTCGATCAACGACAATCAGTTCGAGAGCACCGACGCCATCCTGCTGGACGTGGTGATCCCGACCTCGGGCACATACTTCATCGAGGTCTCCGGCTCGGGCTTCCCCGGCTCGGATGTCACGGGGATGTACGAGCTCTATATGATGGGCTTCCCCGAGTTTCCCAAGCCCTTCCTGGCGGGCGATCTGAACGGCGACTGCTTCGTCGGCATCGACGACCTGGCGATCATCCTCGCGAACTGGAACCTGGACGTCACACTTGGCGACCTTCTGTTGGGCGACCCAAGCGGGGATGGCTACGTCGGGATCGATGACCTGAACATCGTGCTTGGCAACTGGAACGCCGGCGACCCGCCGCTGCATGGGGCGAATATCCCGGAGCCGGGGGCGTTGGTGTTGTTGACGTTGAGTAGCTCGCTCTTGGTCACACGCAGACGCGGCGCACGTTGTGTGGCAACGAGGCGTTGAAGGTCAGACGTATGGGGACTTGAACAGGCCTGACTCGTGGTTGAGCAGCCAGGCCTTGGCGTCGAGCCCGCCGGCGAAGCCGGTGAGTTTGCCGGTGCTGCCGATGACGCGGTGGCAGGGGACGATAATGCCTAAAGGGTTCTGCCCGTTGGCAGCGCCGACAGCACGGCAGGCCTTGGGGTCGCCGAGCCGGCGGGCCTGTTCGCCGTAGGTGATAGTTTCACCGAAGGGGATCTTCCGCAGTTCCAGCCAGACACGTTGCTGGAACGGTGTGCCCTGCGGGTTGAGTTTCAGGTCGAAGTTTTGCAGGTCGCCTGCGAAGTAGGCGCGGAGTTGTTCGACGGCATCGTAGAACACCCCTGCATCTTCGATCGTGTCGGCGTCGGGCGAAACCGGCCGATCCTTCGTGCTGATCTTTAATCGAGACAGGCCATGCTCATCCCCCTCGAGCAGGATGCACCCAAGAGGGCTGTCGGTCCAGGTGTAACGCAAGACCTGATCGGTTTCATCCGTCTGCATTGTTTCGGTTGCCTGCTTCATGGTCTTTCCTCGACGGGCAGCAACTACTGCGTCTTTTCAGCGGGGCTGCCGAAGATTCGGCGCAGGGCACGGATGCCACCGATGTGATTGGTAAAGTCGTTAATCGGGCGAACAACCCGGACCACCGTCGGCAGTTCCGCCCAGGGGCCTTCCCGGGGCTCGGTGGGCTCCGCGTACCAGTCTTCGGGATCGTGCGATTCGATCGCCTGACGGACAAGCTCGAAAGCCTGATCGAGTTTGGCATTGAGTTCTCGCAGGGTAGCCGCTGTGCTCTCGGGCATCTGTTTACCAAGCTCGGAGCCCAGCAACAGCAGTTGAAAGCCTCGCAGGGTGATCATGTGCTCGCCGATCGCCTGAATGTTGTTGCAATCCCCATCGGTCGCGCGGGTGAAATCGGTCTCACGGAGCCCTTCTAACGCGCAGCGGGTCCGGTCGTGCTGATTATCCAATAGGTGGATGAGCGTGTGGCTGATGGGATTCATCGTAAATTCCTGTTGCGATCGTTCCTGCCGAGAAAATGCTTAAAACCGGTTGGGCATCAATAATAATCTGTTATGTCAGAGCTGACAGGTAACGGTCCATCTGTTGCAGATGATACACGTCATGGGCGGCGTAGAGCCGGAGCATGTCGCCGAGTGATTCCTCGCCCCGCTCGTTGTGCAGGCCGACCCGGGCGAGCCTGTCCTTCGGGATCGAACGCCAGAAGCGCAGGTTGATCGCACGCAACGCGGAAAAATCCTCGACCAGTTCCCCGGGGTCGCGGTCGTTGTGTTTGAGTTCACGAGCCCAGTTGTCCTGATCGATCCCGATGAGTTGCGGCTTGTCATCGCAGTACACCGCCCGGGTCCGCCAGCCAATGGACCACTCGGCATCGACCAGGTGTCCGATGATATCCAAGGGCGTCCACGTCCAGCGGTCGGCGTAGGGCCGACGCCGAAGCACCTCCGCCGGGTGCGTGGTAATGCGCCTGCGAAGCTCCCCCGGTGAGGCGGCGTAAGCGTCCAGCGGGTCGCAATCGCCCAACGCGGCAAGGATCTTGGCGATGTACCCCTGCGGATTGGCGACTTCCTGCCCGGTTTTGTCTATCGAACCTGACATGTCAGATCACCGATTCCTGCTTGCTCAGGCCGTGAGCTGGGCGGGTGTCGAGTTGGACGAGTTCTTCCTGAAGTTGCTTGGCTTTTTCGGCATCTGCGACGTTGTCGGTGTGGCAGACGGCCTTACCGGGGGTCTTGCCCTTGTGTGCAAGTTTGTGGATCTCTTCGGGACTCAGGACGCCGCGTTGTTCGAGGATCTTCTTTTGCTCGTCCGTCAGGGCATCAGAAATCTTTGGCTTGCCTCGGTCAAAGCCCTCGGCCTTGCCGGAGGACCACTCCTGGATCTCCTTGCTGATGCGGACGCTGCACCAGTCGTGGCCGCACATGGCACAGAAGTCGGTGTCGACGTCCATGTCTTCATCGTGGTACGCCCGGGCGGTGTCGCCGTCGAAGGCGAGGTCGAAATGTTTTTCCCAATTCAGCGCGGCACGGGCCTTGGTGAGTTGGTCGTCCCAGACTCTTGTCTCGGGGATCCCCAGGGCGATATCCGCTGCGTGCGCGGCGATCTTGTAGGCGATGCAGCCCTGCTTGACGTCGTCTTTCTTGGGCAGGCCCACGTGCTCCTTCGGTGTGACGTAGCAGAGCATGGACGCGCCGTGGTAGGCGGCGTTGGTCGCGCCGATGCAGCTTGTGATGTGGTCGTAGCCGGGGAAGACGTCGGTGACCAGCGGGCCGAGGACATAGAACGGCGCGCCGTGGCAGACGGTGCGTTCGAGCTTCATATTGTATTCGATCTGGTCGAGCGGGACGTGGCCCGGGCCTTCGACCATAACCTGCACGCCCTTGCGCCAGGCGCGCTCGGTGAGCTTGCCGATCTCGATCAGCTCGGCGAACTGGAGCTTGTCGGAGGCATCCGCGAGCCCGCCGGGGCGGCAGCCGTCACCGATGGAGAAGGTGACGTCGTACTCGCGCATGATGTCGCAGATGTCTTCCCATGCGGTATTCATGGGGTTTTCAGCGTTATGGGTGAGCATCCACTTTGCCAGCAGGGAGCCGCCGCGAGAGACCAGGCCGATCAGGCGGTCCTTGGCGAGCTTGATGTGCTCCTTGAGGATACCGGCGTGGATCGTGAAGTAGTCGACGCCCTGCTCGGCCTGGTGCTTGCAGGTTTCGAGGATCATGGCGTGGTCGAGGTCTTCGATCTTCTTGCCGATGATCATCGAGTAGATCGGGACGGTGCCGATCGGCGCGGTGGAGTCTTGCAGTAGCGCTTCGCGCGTGGCGTCCAGGTCGCCGCCCGTCGAGAGGTCCATGACGGTGTCGGCCCCCCACTTCAATGCCCATTCGAGTTTCTCGACTTCCTCACTGGTGTCCGAGGAGATCGGCGACGCGCCCATGTTGGCGTTGATCTTGGTCTTGCTTGCGCGTCCGATACACATCGGGTCGAGCTTGTAGCCCAGGTGGACCTTGTTGGCGGGGATGACCATGCGACCGGCGGCAACCTCGTCTCGCACCTGCTGGGGCGTCAGGTGCGGCTCGCGCTCGGCGACGCGGCGCATCTGCGGGGTGATCTCGCCGAGGCGTGCGAACTCAAGCTGGGTCGATGCCTGGAAACCTGCCGGCGCGCGCCAGGCGCAGGGCTGGTGATGGCCGAGCGATTCGACGAAGTCCGGGTGGCTGTCGCGGTCGGCCTCGCTGGCGAGGGACCAGTCGGCGGGCATGAAGTCCCAGGCCGTCTTTCCGGACGGCGCGGGCATGCCGGGCGTGTCCGGGGAGCTGAAGGTCTTCGCACCGTCGGGGCCGGGCGTGATTTTGGGTTTGTTGGCAAACGAGCCGGGCGTGGTCGCGGTCGGTTCGGCACCGGGATCGACGCCGACCGGGGGTAGAGAGTATCCGAACGACTCGGTGTCGAGCTTATCGTTTGTGGTTTGATCGTTGTGATTGAGAGTGGTCATCGCGGGTCTCCTGTTATGTGCAGGGACGCGCTCGCGCAACTTTCGAGCCGGCGTCGCTTCCCTACGCAGTTGCCCATTGCGTATAAATCGCAACGGCTAGCTGATCAGGTTCGGAGGGTTTGTCTCAGTCCCGGCCTTATAAACGTCCGGGACACCCCTAGCGAACAGGAGGAGGATACGGCGCAGAGGTGGGCATGACAAGGCGGTAGATGCTAAAGACGTGGAGTCGTGTAGAAACCTGCGGGCGGTAGGCCCTCAGCCATGAAGGCGTAAGCATACCTCGCAACATGATTAAGGCTGCGTGGTCGGTTGGGGTTATGCGTTGTGATAGCCCGGTTTATTTGCTCTTGCTGCGTGGGATAGTCAGCGTGGACCAGTCGGAACCTGCCAGGGTCCGACAGAGGACGATGATCTGCCCCAGGTGGTAGCCGTAGTGCGAGAGCTGGCGGTGGATCGCCCCGATCACGACCTCGGGCTCGTCGCGGATGGTGACGTTGGCGGTGAGGTCCACCGGACGCAGATTGCCCAGCGTGGTGAACAAGGCGTTCCAGCCGGCCTCCCAGTCCTTCTCAACCTCTTCACGGCTTTTGTAGTTGTCCGTAAATTCTTCATCCCGGTCGCGCCAGGCCTTCTCGCCGTCCGTCGTCATGAAGTCGGTCCAACGCGAACGCATCGCGCTGGAGAGGTGCTTCATGATCACCGCAACGCTGTTGGATTCGTCGTCGAGTGTGACCTTCATCTGCTCAAACGTGATCTGACGGATCGCGCTATCGGCCAGACGTTTCTGGGCGCGGAACATCTCTTCAGCGCTCTCGAGGACGGCCCGGCCTAACTCTTCATGGATATCTGACATACCGGCTCTCCGAGTCGATCTACCGAGGCGGTCTTTCCCGCCCCCCCGCATGTTACCCCGTTTTCCATCCCGGACATCCCATCTACTCGCCGCTTCTCAACGGCAACCATTCTATCACATCCTGGATCATCCGGTCCCAGTAGCCCCATTCATGTACTTCCCCATCGTGTTCATGGTAGGTCGACTTGATGCCCACGTCACGCAGATGGTCCCGAAACGAGATATTTTCAGGATATACGAAGTCCTCGGTGCCGCAGCACTGGTACAGGGCTGGGCGGGGCCGATCGCTGTCGGCGAGCTGGGTCGCCAGGTGCAGCAGGTCGTTGATCGAGCCCCGGTAGGCCTCGGGCCCGCCGAAGACGTGGACCAGCTCGTCGGTCATCTTATCCGTCGAGACCACCCGCTGGGTCCGGTCCAGGGCCCCGGAGAGGCTGGCGGCGGCGGCGATCCGCTCGGGGTGGGCCAGGGCCCACTTGAACGCGCCGTAGCCCCCCATCGACAGGCCGGCGGCGAAGGTGTCCTCACGCTTGTCTGACAGGGGGAAGAACCGCTGGCAGACCGTGGGCAGTTCCTCGGTGATGAAGGTCCAGTATTTATTGCCCATGACCATGTCGGCGTAGAAGCTGCGATGGACCTCCGGCATGACGACGGCCAGGTTCTTCTTCCAGACGTAGCGTTCGATGCTGGTCTGGCGGGTCCAGGCGGAGCTGTTGTCGCCCAGGCCGTGCAGGAGGTAGAGCGTCGGGTGCGGCGGAGACTGGTCCATGCCCTCGGGGAAGTGATGGGCGTGGGTCGCGGTGGGCTGAGGCAGGATGACACGGATCGTGACATTCAGCTCAAGGGCATCGGAGAAGAAGTCGCAGGTGATCAGGGCCATGGGGTTTGGTGTGGGTGGTTGGTGGTTCGTGTTTGGTCAGGAATAATAGTATCCGATCCGTGGGCCGGGGGGTAAGATGGGTTTGTTATGGAGATCACCTCGATCAGGCCGACGCAGAAGAACCCCAAGCGGGTGTGTATCCGCATCGGGCGGAAGGTCGTGGCGACGCTGGCGCAGAGCAAGGTTGCGGAGTTAGGGCTGCACGTCGGGCAGGCCTGGGACGACCAGTTAGCCACGCTGGTCGCGGAGGCCTCGGTCTACGACAAGGCGCTGCGTCAGGCGATGAACCGGCTGAACCGCCGGGCGATGAGCCGGTCGGACCTGGACTTCAAGCTCAAACGGCTGGACTACACGCAGCCTGTCCGGGACGAGGTGTTAGACAAACTCACCGAGATGGGCTTCCTGGATGACGAGGCCTACGCCCGGGCGTTGATCGAGGCGACGATGCGGCGCAAGCCCGCCGGGCCGCAGTTGCTTCGGCAAAAACTCTTCCAGAAAGGCATCCACCGCTCCCTGATCGAACGGCTGGTCGGCGAAGCCACCGACGCCCAAGACCTGGCACCGGGCGCGGTGGACCTGGCACGCAAGAAGCTGCGCACCATGCAGCGATTGGATATCGAGACCCGCAAGCGTCGGCTGTATGGCCTGCTCGCAAGACGCGGCTTCAACCCCGACACGATCAGCAGCGTGATGGCTGAAC
>CBDUNP010000093.1:0-9953 GCA_965368605.1 uncultured bacterium
CGTGGCCGCTCTTCGATGGCGATAAGCTGGTCGATCAGCCCGGTGATATCGATGCCGCTGATCAGGCCGGTGCCTGCCGTAATCTGTCCCATGGGTTTGCCTCGTCTAGGGCGGTGAAATACCTGCCCATGACAAGATTATCGACCCTAATCAGGGTGGAACTTGAGCGACATTAGTAATAGAGGCAGGGACATTGCCATGCAAGGCTATGCACGCATGACACTGTTTAATAATAGGTTATAAGTAAATCCAGGGGTCGTCCGTCACTCGGCGGCCGACCGGCCCTCACCGAACCACCCGCCGTGGACGCCCTACTGCCCCATTTCCTCACGGATCACGTCCAGATTGATCAGTTCATCGAACTTACGCGAGTGGTTGTCATCACTGGTGTAGTACGTGGCCAGCTCGTACATCCGGCTGCGGAAATGCCCCGGCGGACGAGGCTCGCCGTCCTCCGCCGCGTACCAACGCATCAGGTTATCGTAGCGGGCCGTGATGGCCTTGCGCATCGACTTCTGCATCCCCCTCTCATAATGGCTGGGGTTTAATGCCTCGTCGTAGTGGTCAGAGATGAACCAGGAGAAAAACGCCGGCTCACCGCGCACATGATCGTTCAGCTTCCAATAGTCCCCGCTGCGCACCACGATCGGCGGACGCACCTGGCCCTTGAGCCGAACCGGCTGAGTCATGTTCCGGTAGAACAAGCAGCCGACATAATTCGAGGTCATATCCGCGTTGGAGTAGGCCCCCGCGGTCGCGTAACCCAGGACCGAAGACTCGGACATGATGCCGCTATCGAACGCGTGCGACGCCGCAAACATCGCCTTGCGCTCGCTAAAATCCCTCTCATTTCGCAGCCGGCTGTACACCTTGTAGTAGTGGTATCCCATGTCCACGAAGTGCCCGACCTTGTCGGTGCCCATGTAGACGCCATCCACCTTCATGTTTGATGACCGCCACAGCCGAAACAACGACCGCGGGTCCAGGGGGAAGTGGACCTTGGCGAACACACAATCAAAGTCCGACGGGTGGTAGGCCACGATCTCACCGGGGTACTGCTCTTTGATCTTGTCCTTGTGCAGTTCACGCTCCAGGCCCTCGATAAGCGTCACCGCGTCGGGGATGGAACGCCGCACGTAGTACGCCACCGCGTCGTTGGAATACAGATACCCAAGCGACTGCCCGCTGGTGCTGGTGTCATAGGTCCGCAAGGCCCCCGATCCGTACCGCCGATCTTCATGATCAAACTGGCTGCCGTCACCACCGAGCACGATATCAATCCGGCGGTTGGTCCGACGGACGCCCTCCTCGATCGCGGTGATGAAGTACTCGTTGAAGTACCCGCCCAGGTCGGCAAACGCCCCCTCCTCCGGGACCGTGAACTGGTCAACCTCGTGCGCCTTCACCGGACTCACAGCCAGAGCCAACAGGCAGCCCACAACCACAACAAACCCAGGCAGCCCCGCCAATCTACGCATAAACATTTGTTATTCCCTGATCTAAACTCTTTACGACATGCCGTATCGTGCCACTGGCCACCCGACAACCCGCCGATCTACGCATCCGCCCGGGCAAGTCTAAAACATGATCGGCCACGCCAGACAACAAGGCAAGTATACACATTAAATGTTTTTTATACGGGAAAGTGCCAGTCTTATGGCATCCAACCCCGCCAACCTGAACCCCAAAGTCGATAGATTAGCCGGAACATGCCACCTGGCCTCCAACCAAGTGCAAGCCGGGCAGTTGCTTCAATAAGGGGCTTTAGCATTGAATATGACCACTTCCGGAATCCGCCATTCAAGACCCAGACGCCCCTTTACCGATATCCCCCCTACGGGCGGGGTCCAGACAGGGCCCCACTTGCATCAACCAAACAACCATCCCGTCAACGAGACCGCCGACCCCTGCGGGCCTCTGATCCATACCGCTGTAATCGCGGGTTACGCCATCGAGGCCGACGCCCTGTGCGCCCGACTGCCAGGCAAACCCACAGACCCCGATATCCATGGCGTGTACCGGCTGGAAACCCCCGGCACCTGCGAACCGCTCCACGAGCTGACCCCCTGGCTGCAAGGCCCAAACTCGCCATTCTCCGACCGCTTCTCCATCGCCGACGGCGTCGCCCGCCTGATCCCGCCGAGCCTGGACGGCCGCGCCGCGATGTCAGAATGCTTCCAGCCGTTCACAGAGTTCGGCGGCGTGGCTGACGCCGTGAGCTTACGCTTCCACATCAACGACGCGACCCCCTGCACCATTCTTTATCTACGCAGCAACAACCGCGCGCAGTTCAGCGGCAACAACCTCTGGATGCTCAAGCACCTGATGCCCGCCATATCCAAAGATGTCAGCGAAGCCCGCCGCCACTGGCTTAAACAACAGCTCTGGCAAAACAACGCCAGGCTCGGCCCCATCACTCAGCCCACCCACTGCATCGAGGAGACGCTCAACAGGCTAAGCAAGACCGAACGCCTTATCCTCGAGCGGCTCAAACTCTGGGAGACCGAACGCGAGGTCGCCCTGGCTGTCGGCCGATCACCACACACCGTCCACGTCCACGTCAAAAGCATCTACCGCAAACTCATGGTCACCAACCGCCGCCAACTCCTGGCTCTGGTCAGTACAGATCAGAATAAACAAGCCCCCCTATCCGCGACCACTGAAAGCTCCAACACTTCCAGCGGTTGAAACGGCTTGAGCCGACGCCTCCCCCGTCCTGTGTTTCAACACCTCTCCAACCGCCAGCTCGCCTCGTCGTCCCAACCCCGAACCTCACCCCTCCAGCTTCGTCAACGCTTTCTTCAGGTCCGACCACACCTTCGCCCGGTTTTCTTTGGTGTACTGCCTCAGCAAATACGCCGGGTGAAACGTCGGCATCACCGGGACCGCCGGGTTCACCCCCGGGTACTCGTGCCACTGCCCGCGGATGCGCGTGATCCCTTCCTTGACCCCCAGCACCAGCTTCGCCGCAGGCCCGCCCAACGTGACAATCACCTTCGGACGAATGATCTCGATCTGACGCCGCAAATAATCCGAACACGCATCCACCTCGTCCGCCAAGGGCGTCCGGTTGTTCGGCGGTCGGCACTTCACCACGTTCGCGATATAGATCTGCGACCGTTCAAATCCCATCGCCTGGATCTGCTTCTCCAACAGGTCGCCGGAACGTCCGACAAAAGGCCGGCCCTGCTCGTCCTCGTTCTGCCCGGGCCCCTCGCCGACAAACATCACCGGCGCGTCCGGGTCGCCCTCGCCAAACACCGTCTGGATCCGCCCCTCACACAGGACGCACTTGCTGCACCCGCGCACCTCGTTCTCGTCCATCTCTTTAAGCGCTGCGACCTTCTCGGGCCGCTTCATGACCGGCAAAGGCACCGCCGTGACAAGACTCGCCCCACTCAATGCGCCGCTCCCGCTCGCATCTCCACCCGAACCTGGTCCGGGGCTGACGGGGACAGGGGCTCCGGGGACTCCGGGGGCGGGGGCTCTCATTGGCACAGACCCGACCCCCAGCATCCGGTCGGTCCTGACGTGTTGTTTAAGGATTCTCATCCGCCTAAGTGGGTCCATCCCGCCACGATAACGCCAACCCCCTCAGCGCACCAGCACCAGACCTAAAGAACGCCTCAAGGCCAATGACTCACCCCGACCGTTCCAAAATAGCGTAGATACCTTGATATCCTCCACCCGATGGAACCAACCGGCCCGTGCCTCGTCTAAGGCAACAATCGCGAACTAGCCAGCTCGAAAAAGCCGGCACGATTCAATATTGAGTATTCATTCTCAAGCGGGATATCCGTTATCATCAAAACAATCTAAGCCATCCTTAACCAGTACCTGTGTCTCGACCAAGGTTATACCCATGACTGCTGTAAAACTGCATGCCTCCTCCACACGACACGCCGTGATCCTGCTTTCATGCGTGACACTCTTGATCAGCGCCGCCAGCTTGAATGCCCAAGCGAATCAAGCCGCCGACCCCCAGGCCCTGCGCACTCAGGCCGACGCCGGCGACACCGACGCGATGTTTAATCTCGGCAAGGCCTACTACTTCGGCAGGGGCCTTCAGAAAGATCGCGCCCAGGCGTTTGTCTGGTATCAGAAGGCGGCCGAAGCCGGACACACCGGCGCGATGTATGAGGTCGCCTATGCGTACGAGGGCGGTGACGGCACCGAGAAGAACCCCGCCCAGGCGATCGCCTGGTTTGAACGCGGAGCCGCCGCCGGCGACGCCGAAGCCATGATGGCGCTTGGACTGCGGTATCGGATCGGCCGAAGCGTGACCAAAGACAACGCTGTAGGCATCCAATGGCTGACCAAGGCCGCCGACGCAGGCAAAGTCAAGGCGATGTCCTTACTCGGCAACGCGTACAGCAACGGTGACGGCGTTGAGAAAAACCCCGCCGAAGCCGCCAAGTGGTTCATCAAGGTCGCCGAGTCGGGTGACGTTGAGGCGATGAAGCTGGCCAGCCGGCTCTACAGCAAGGGGTTCGGCGTCGCGAAAGACGACGCGGCCGCGATCGCCTGGCTGACCCGCGCCGCCGAGGCCGGTGATAAAGACGCGATGTTCGACGTCGGCGAGTACTACAAGACACGCAAAGCCGGCATCGAAAACATGGTCGCCGACCACAAGCGCTCCACCGACTGGTTCATCAAGGCCGCCGAGGCGGGCCACGTCCAGGCGATGAGCGAACTGGTCATGAGTTACCACCTCGCCATCGGCGTGGACCAACGTGACCCCGCCAAGGCCCTCGCCTGGGCCCGCCGCGCCGCCGAGGCCGGCGACGCCGACGCGATGTACAAGCTCGCCGACTACCTTGAGAACGACACCTTCAACCTCGACGTCAACGATTCCAAAGAGGTTATCGCCTGGTACACCAAGGCCCACGAGGCCGGTCACAAGAACGCGATGCTCCGCGTCGGCGTGAAGCAACGCAAGCTCGCTGAGATCATGACCACGAAAGGCTATAGCGACGCGAACACCGTCTACCGCGCCGCCGCCGACGCCTTCCGCAAGTCAGCAGACATCGGCAACACCAGCGCCATGTACCAGCTCGCCAAACTCTACGGCAACGGCCTGGGTGTCCAACAAGACAACAAGCAGGCCATCGACTGGTGCCTCCGCTCGGCCGAGGCCGGCAGCATCTACGGCATGAAGCAGCTCGCCGAGTGCTACGACACCGGCCTATGGATTGAAAAAGACCCAGCGCAAGCTACCGCCTGGTACCTCAAGGCCGCACAGGTCGATCACCCCCACGCAAACCAGATGATGTTCAAGCTGGCGACACGATATGAAAACGGCACCGGCACACCGGTCAACCACGCACAACGCGACCACTGGCTGATCAAGTCCGCAAAGAAATACAACAAAGACGCCCAGAAACGCTGCACCGAACTCGGGCTCGACTGGAAAGGCGGCGGCGCCACCCCCGCCCCCCAAGGCATGTTCTTCTGACAAACCCAACAAGCCGCTGTCATCACGGCCTCTACTAAACCCCATCCTGCCTAACGTTATCGGCCGTTATCGCATTCGCCGCATTGCGGCCCGGGGTCGGCCTATAATGCACCATGCGTAAAGTTCATACCGCGGTGTCCGAGAATACCGCCGAACACAGGCCCGTCACAGCCCGCAAAATTTGTTTTGAACTTACCACCGTTATAACCCGATGAAGTGGATGCCAAGCCGAAGCGGTTCGGCGGCAACCTTAGAAGGAGTTTTCAGATGAGCGAAGCGCGAGCAAGTAAGACTGTCCTGGGCCCCGACTGCCGCATCAGCGGCGAGCTGACCCTCGACAACGACGCATTAATCATGGGCCACTTCACCGGGACGCTTCGTGTCACCGGAACCCTGGAGCTGTCCGAGTCATCGCAGGTCTCCGGCATGATCATCGCCGGCGCGCTGCGTCTGGCCGGTCACGCCGAGGCAGACGTGGTCGCCGAAGACGCGGTTGAGCTGCTGCCCGGCGCACAACTGGTCGGTCAGCTGTACACCAGCCGGCTGAACGTTGTCGAAGGCGCGACCTTCCAGGGCGATGTCTGCGTCGGCCCCAAGGCCATCCAGGCCGCCAAGGAAGCACTCAAGCAGAACGACGAGCATGACAGCTTCGGCAACGGCCAGAGCAGCATGTCCTCCACCGCCGGCTCGATTGGTCACGACCATGAAGAGCAGGAAGACGATTCATCGTCGATCACCACCGTGCCCGGTTCGGTCAACCAGATCCTTCAGCGTCGCCGCCCCAAGGTGCTCAGCGCACGCAACGGCAACGGGATCGGCTAAAGACTAAGCCATGCCACTAAGACCGGCCCTGGCCACCATCCACCCGCGCGAGCCCGAGCCTCGCCAGCGGCGTAGGGTTCTGTGTCCTCACTGCGGCCGTGCCTTCGAGGTCTCCACACGGGCGATGTCCGTGCGCTGCCCCGCCTGCACACGCCCCCTTGAGTTCAAGGACCTCACGCTCCGGCAAAGGCTCGAAGGCGATGTCTCCACCATGGGGCACGTCGAGCTATCGAACCAGAGTGAGATGATCGGCCGGCTGGTCTGTGGGAAGCTCAGCAGCACCGGCAGGTTTGAGGGACAGGCCGTCGTCTACGGCGCGATCGAGCTGGTCGGCAACAGCATGACCATCGGCGAGATCACCGGCAAGAGCCTGACCATCCACCGCGGCGCGACCGCACGGGCCAAGGCCAACATCGTGCCCAAGCCGATCCTCGGCCCCGCCTCCGGCAAACTACGCGAACGCCCGGCACGAAAACTCGTCCCACGCATCGCCGCCGTCAGCCCCAAGGGCCTCAGGCCCCTGGCATAACCACATAAACATGGTCCCCGAATCTTCGGAACCACCTCATCATTAGAGCTGCTCGCGCATGCTCAAACCCACAGCCCCAAATAGGAGCGTGGGTTTTTTATTGCGCCGATACATTGCCCCCCAACACCCAAGGCCTCACCCGCGATATCACGCTGGGCCCAATAAACTTCACCGGCTCCAGGTCTTCCGCCCGCTCAAACACCATGCCGTCTTCCCGGGCATCCACAATATGCTGCGCAATCCCCGGCCCAACCCCCGGCAACAAGGTCAACGTCGCCACATCATCTCTATTCAAATCGACCCGTAATCCTGTCGACACCGTGCCGGCGTTTGCCGGCGCCTCCTGCTTACGGTCCGGATGCAGCACCACCCACGTCACCACAACAGCAAGGAACATCCCGGTCAGTACCGCAAACACTTTAGTTAAGGCGGGCATGAACCCCTCGCATGAGACACGTCAGATATGTTCGCCGTTATTCACCTCGGCCGCGTCGTCGGGGTCCGGCGCGAGTCCCGGGGTCGGGGGTGCATCGACGGGCGGCTGTGGCGCGGGCGCTGCATCAGCACCCGCCCGCAGTGATCGGCGGAACCCGATCATCCGACGCAGCGACGCCTTGGGAACAAACTCGTCACTGAGCAGCCCGCCCAGCGGAAGCTCGATCTTGCTGTGGTCCGCCAGGTCCTGCCAGGCGACCGAGTCGACATAAGGCTTGCTCGCTGCGATCTGACAGACCGCCTCCAGCCAGTGCCCCTGGATCTGCTGCGACCACGGGCGACGCCAGTGCCCGCTGGCCGGATCGATCGGTTCACCGGTCTCCGACGCCGGGATCATCATCTGCGTCACCGGCTCGCTGGGCGCTGCGATCGTCAGGTGCACCTGCTTGCTGAACATCGAGAACTGATCCAGAAGCTGGCTGACCTGCATCAGGTCCCGCGTGTACTGCCCCGCCACCGCCTGCCCCATCAGCAGCCGGATGCCGAACGCATCGAACTGGATCCCCGACTGCACGATCAGGTCCGCGTACATCAACGGCGGGATCGAACGCTGATTCGTGCTGTAATATTCCCCGAACGGCTGCCGCAGCTCGATCAACACTTTCCCATTGGGCTGCAGCTTCTTGACCAGCATCGTCGTCATGCGGGTCAGGTCCATCAGTTGCTCGAAGTTGAACGTGAAGTGGCTGTTGACGTGCAGCCCGGACACGACGTTCCAGACCGAGACCCGGTCCTTGTACCGGTTGACCACGTTCTCAACGTGCTCGTACACCATGTCCCGGGCTGTGTCGTAATCGTGCTCCCAGATGTACAGCCAGTCCGGCAGGTTGCTGGGCTCGAAGCTGACCAGAGGCCCGGCGATCACCGGCGTCCTGGATTGCTTGATCCAGTCAACCCAGTTGTCCGTCGTCTCCCACTTGCTCTCGCCCTCCTGCGGCGCAAGCTCGCGCCAGGGCATCGGGAGCTGGACGTAATCGAAGTTGCTGGAAAGCCCAAGACGCAGCGCATCGTTGATGTGTTCCGGGCAGACACCACAGCCGACGGGGGCCTTGGGCAGCGCCCCGGTCGAGATACGCCGCTCCAGCAGCAGCCGGGCGTGCGCCAGCGCCAGCTCTTCGCTGGCATCCAACGCCACCATCAACGCCTCCTGCGCGATCTCATAGGCCTTGGGCGCATCGTCCTGCTGGATACACAACGACTGAATAAACAGCTCACGCGCCCGGTTCCCCCGCTTGGTCACCGGGTGGTCCGGCTCCAGGTCGAACATCGCCCACTCTTCGAGCTTGGAGTACAGCGTCATCAGCCGGTGACGCGCCAACTCGATCGTCAAGATATAAGGCTCGATCCGCTCGGGCAGCAGACACGTCTGAAGCGACATCTCCCCAAGGTCGCCCACCGGATGCAGCAGGCACAACGCCGCCGGGCCCGCCTCACGCTTCTCGCAGACGATCGCCCCGCGGTCCCGCCCGATCTCCGCACGGATAGCACTGGTGTCCGCACCCACCAGATAGGCGTTGCGCAACGGCCAGTCGTCGGCCGGTCGGCCGTTATCAAATACCAAAAACTTCAGCATCGCCTAATCGTATTGGGGTGATGAGGGTATCAATGTATCGCCAGGCAATCGCCCGTAAGGGTCCAGTATAAATGCAGTAATGGATGACCCAAGACTCAGATTATGCCCGCAAACCCCCATCTTTGCAACGATTCACACCATTTGCTTATCGGCATCAAGGCCAAACCAACGCCACCGCCACCCACACCCACATCGCCACCGCAATCATCAGCTTCCCCACCGCACCCAGCCCACGACCCACCGCCGCACCCACGCCCCCCTGAAGCGCGGGCTCCCACTCTTTGCCCGCCCACAGGTCGCCCAAGATCGAAAACACGCCGCTGCCGACCACCGCGCCGATCAGTGTCCCGATGATCGGCAGAAACGCCAACACCACCGTTCCCACGATCGCCCCCACGATCCCCCCGACCACGGCCAGCACCGCCGCACGCCTGGACGACTTCTGCTTCGCCGCCCCGACCGCCGGCCCAAGAAACTCCACCAGCTCGCCCACAATGGCCAACGCCAGCAACAACACCAGCGTCCACCCGCCGATCGCCCCGTGGCCGTCCCAGCCGTCCCACCGCCACCAGGCCATCACCACCGTCGCCCCCAGCATCAGCCACGTCCCCGGCAACTGCAAGGCCACCAGCACCACCCCCACCGCGTTCACCAGCAGCAGCAACAACGATGCCAGGATTAGCCATGTCTGATCCATCATGTTTGGATGATACCCATCTATTTCCACTCGTGTGGTCGTCGTAGAGCAGAACTTATGTCAATCCCTGGCTCAATCCACAGCAGCCCCGCGCACCGTTTGACATCACCCGCGCACCCCCTATAATTCGTCGATTGGCGAAGTATAGGAATGTATGAATGCAGGACTATCTGAAGATCACCAAAGCCCTGAGCGACGAGACCCGCGTCAGGGCACTCATGAGCCTTTCCGAGGGCGAATTGTGCGTGTGCCAGATCATTGAAGTGCTTGGGCTTTCCCCCTCGACCGTGTCCAAGCACATGTCCATCCTCCAGGGCGCAGGCCTCGTTGTTCGGCGCAAGGATGGCCGCTGGCACTACTACAGATTGGCCGGTCGGGACGC
>CBDUNP010000094.1:0-9945 GCA_965368605.1 uncultured bacterium
GCGCCGGTCTTGATCTGGCCGCAGTTGGTGGCGACGGCGATGTCGGCGATGGTCGCGTCCTCGGTCTCGCCGGAGCGGTGGCTGAGGACGGCGGAGTAGCCGTTGCGGGTCGCCAGGTTGACGGCGTCGAAGGTCTCGCTGAGGGTGCCGATCTGGTTGACCTTGACGAGGATCGAGTTGGCGGTGTCGGAGTCGATGCCCTTCTTGAGGAAGTCCTTGTTGGTGACGAAGAGGTCGTCGCCGACGAGCTGGACTTTCTTGCCGAGCTTTTCGGTCAGCTTCTTCCAGCCGGCCCAGTCGTTTTCAGCCAGGCCGTCTTCGATCGAGCGGATGGGGTACTTGTCGCACCAGTCGGCCCAGATGCCGATCATGTCGTCGGCGGAGATGACTTCATTGGGGTTACTGCTGAAGAAGCAGTAGCCTTCCTTGCCGAGTTTTTCGGCCTCGTTCCAGAGCTCGCTGGTGGCGGGGTCCAGGGCGACGAAGATCTGTTCGCCGAACTTGTAGCCGGCCTTGTCGACGGCTTCTTCGATGATCTTGAGGGCTTCTTCGTTGGACTTGAGGTCGGGTGCGAAGCCGCCCTCGTCGCCGACGGCGGTGGAGAGGCCCTGCTTGCTGAGGACGCCCTTGAGTGCGTGGTAGATCTCGACGCCGGCGCGGAAGGCGTCACCGAAGTTGTCGAAGCCCCAGGGCTGGATCATGAATTCCTGGAAGTCCACGGTGTTGTCGGCGTGCTTGCCGCCGTTGAGGATGTTCATCATCGGGACGGGCAGGACCTTGGCGTGTGCGCCGCCGAGGTAGCGGTACAGCGGCAGGCCGGAGCTTTCGGCCGCGGCGTGTGCGACGGCCATCGAGACGCCGAGGATCGCGTTGGCGCCGATCTTGGCCTTGTTCTTCGTGCCGTCGAGCTCGAGCATCAGGCTGTCGATGTATTCCTGATCGCGGGCGTCCAGACCCAGCAGCTCGGGGGCGACTTCGTTGTTGACGTTGTCGACGGCCTGCTGGACAGACTTGCCCAGGTAGTAGTCGTCTTCGCCGTCGCGGAGCTCGACGGCCTCGTTCTCGCCGGTGCTTGCGCCGGAAGGGACCATGGCCCGGCCGACGGTGCCGTCGGACAGGTGTGCCTCGACTTCAACGGTGGGGTTGCCGCGCGAATCCAGGACCTGCCGGCCGTGGACGATCTCGATCTCAAAGCTCATGATATATCTCGTGGATGAGGGTTGTGGTGGGGGGTTAGGCGGGCGCTTACCCAGTCGCTTGCGGGACTGAATGAGAGGCGGATTATAGCAGGGGTGGGCGCACTATCCAAACGAACCGGTCTTGTGACAGGTCCGAATGGGAAGAATGGATTGAAGCGGTGAGCCTGGAGCTCGGCTGCGGAACGTACTTAACTTAGTAGTTGCTGCGCACGTTGACGCTTCGGCCTTCGCGGCGTTTAGCGTTGATGAGCTTGCGGCCGTTCTTGGTCCGCATGCGGGCACGGAAGCCGAACTTACGGGCACGCTTGATCAAGCTGCGTCGTTTTGGGTAATGCGTGGACATCTCGAGCGCTCCTGCGGTCTAAGCCGGGAAGACGGGGTGGGGCTTGTTTCAAGCCCGTCACGCCCATCATGGGGTCTGGAATATCACCGACCGATACACCGTGTTTCCCCGGGTGTCGGTGGCTCGCAGCGTCAGGACGTGCGGGCCCGGGGAAAGATCGGAGATCGTAACGTCCCAGCTTTCCTGTGTCGAATCGAAGATCAGGTCGCCTGGGAGAATGGCGTGGTACTCGTCGTCGTCATCCAGGGAGTACGCCAGGGATTGGATCGGGGACCAGTCATCGGTCGTTATGCCGGAAATCGTTACCTGGTTGCCATTTACAGTGTTTTTGGCGTCCAGGACGGGGGGCGAATTGTCCACAAGGACGGGGCTGGCGCGGCGGATGGCGGTCATGGCCATGTCGCCGGGGTTGTCGGGCCGATCGTCAGCAGTGACGCGGACGGTGTATCGGCCGTCGGGGACACGCTGGGTCTGCCATTCGTAGGCCATCTCGGTGAGGTCTTCCTCGATGAGCAGGGCCTTGTCCGATCCGGCGGGGATGTATTCCAGCTTGTAGACCAGCGGGTCCTGGTTGTCGTCAGCGGCTTCCCACTCGATGTTCATGATCGTCGAGGGTGGGGCGTCGGGCTCGGCCTCGGGGTAGGCGGCGGTGACTTTCGTGACCAACGGCTTGAGGTTCGGGGTGACGTAGGCGGCTTCGACCCTGTCGATGCTGGGGGTCAGCTCGTCGGTACCCACGAGCGTGAGGCGGTACTGGAGGAACCTGGCTGGTGGAGACTGCACGGTGATCTCTTTGGGGGCCAAGGCCGGCAGCTGAGCGTCGGGCATCAGGGCGTGGGCCTGCGACCAGCTCGACCAGGCGGCCTGCTCAGGGTCCTGAACGTTGCCGCTGCGTGTCTCGACGGTAAGCGAGCAGCCCTCGGGGATGTCGGCGGTCAGGCTCATGGTGCCCCAGAGGCTGATCTGTGCGGCGTCCAGGGCGGGGCTGGTGTAGATGCCTCGGAGGGCGTAGCTGTTGCCGAGGGTAAAGAGCTCGGCGGGGTTGGCGGTGCCCATGATCGTGCTGCCGTCGCTGGCGAGCATCATGGCGGGAACCTGCTCGCTGGTGAGGTCGACGAGGACGGCGGTCTCACCGTTGGCTGGGTCGATGACGAAGACCTGTCCCTCGTTGCCGGTGGCGGCGAGGAGCTTGCCGTCGACTTCCAGGAGTTTGAGGATCATCACCGAGTCGCGGAAGACTTCGCTGACAAATCCCTGGCTGTCGATTTTGTAGACGGCGTTGCCCTCTTTTTCGATGGCTGGGGCGCTGGCCGGCCGGGAGCGGCTGGCGGAGGCGGAGCTGCGTGCGCCGCCGCCGATCGAGCCGCCGGACTGCATCTGGCCTGACTTGCGGGCCTGGGTCAGGCGCTCACGGATCAGGTCGCGGAGGCGGTCGTACTGCTCGGGGGTCGGGGCGACCTCGGGCTGTTCGGTTTCTGCGGGGGCTTGGGCGGTCGTGTCTTCGGCATCATCGGAATCTGCTTCGGCGGTGACGTCCTCGGGCTCCACGACTGCATCGGCCGGTTCGGCTTCATCGGTAGACGCATCGGCTGCGGCTTCATCGGTTTCGGCAACGTCTTCGGTGTCGGTTGCTTCACCTTCGGGGGCTTCGCTTGCTTCGTCGTCTGCATCTTCCGGCTTGCCGGCTTCTTCGCTGGCGGCTTCGTTCAGACGTCCGGGGCGGGCCTGTTCGGCGTCGGCGGTGCCGACGTATAGCGAGCCGTCGGAGCCGATTAAGAGAGCACCGATTTCGGGCTCGGCGGCGTCGTAGACCGCGAAGGCCTGGTAGCCGTCTTCTTCGCCTTCTTCCAGCCGCAGGACCAGGCCGTCCTCATCGGTGCCGATGATGATCCGGCCTTGTTGGTCGATTGCCATGCAGAGGATGTTGGCCTGTTGGGTGTCCAGCAGTTCGACGACGGGCTCGTCATCGTCGGGGCGGACGCGGAGCAGCTTGCCCTCGGTGCCGGTGGCGGCCAGGATCGACCCGGCCTCGGGCGTGAGGACGTCCCAGATGTAGCGTACGCCTTCCAGTTCGGTCAGTGTGGTGAGTTCATCGCCTTCCAGGACGGCCAGTCGGCTGGTCTCACCGCTGATGGCGACCAGCAGCTTTCCGTTGTATTCGCCGAGCGCGAACACCTGTTCGTCCGGCAGGTCCGCGACTTCGATGACTTCGTCGCCTTCTTGTTTCAGGAGCTTGCCTGCGGGACCGGCGGCGAGGTAGACGGTGCCGTCGGGCATCTGGTGCAGGTCGTAGATCAGAGTGGTGTCTTCGGGGAGTTCGCCGACGGACCTGGACTCGGTGGCGAGTTTCACGTCGCCGAGGCTGGTGACCAGGGTGTTGTCGACCTCGCCGGGCTCGAAGTCGGCCTCGGTGCTGTGGATGAACCGCTGGGGCTGGATCGCCGACGTGCTTTGGCTGAAGATGCACGCGGAACCCACGGCGACCAACATCGGAAGGACTCTAAGGGAAGACTTATACATGCCTGATCTTTCTATCTATCAACACGGCCGAGGCCGTTACGGTTTACGGACATTCAGGGTAAAGCCAGCCTGGCCAAGGACGATGACGTCTGAATCAAATGTCTGGTCGATCAGACGTATCAGTGGCAGGGCTTGAGTGTTTGTCGGGCTGGTCAGCATCGCGGCCCGGCTTGAGGGCAGGTCTGCCATTTCGGTGCGCCCGTAGGCGATCCCGTTTTCGGGAAGCATGATCGTGCTGTAGATCGCGTCGTATCGGAAGTTCATCGTCGCCTGGATGTATTCAGCGAGGTCGTCGATGTTTTCCGTGGTTGCCAGGTGGGGCTGCGATCCGATCTTCAAAGAGGCGTAGGTGTTTGACCCGCTGACGGTCAGGGGATAGTCGCCTTCTTCCAGGTCTGCGGGGATCTGTACCTCGATGCGGCGCTTCTCAAGCGGGCCTTCGTAGTGTTGCAGTTCCAGCAGCACGGTTACGGTCTGCCCGGGCGCGACCTCTGATCGCTCAAGCTGCGCCCCAACCAAGTGCGCCAAGCGGTTGCCGTACTCGATATCCATGTTCACCTTGACCGACTCGATATCGAGTTGCTCGTAGGGGTTGATGGTCATGATCGAGAGAGGCGTAAGCATCTCCATCACCGGGTTCGCTGCGGAGGCACCGGCCACCAGGGAGTCCAATGTAAACTCGCGCCCGCCGGTGAATCGCATCGTCGCGACGGTGTGGATCGTGTTTTCGCTGGGGGTGCCGTAGATCGCTTCGATGCTGTTGAAGATCACGCTGGCGGTGAGCATCGCAGAGAGTTGCGGCTCGTTGACGACCTGGTAGCGGTAGGTCTGCGTTTCCAGCCCGGGCATATTGACGGTGACTTCGACGTCGGCCGAGGTGTAGAGCGTCTTGTCGATCCCGACGACGCCGGCCCCTTCGTCACGGACCAGCGTGCCCAGAGGGGTGAGCGTGCCGCTGCTCTTGAAGCTGATCGATGCGCGTGGCATGACGAAGTGGACATACCCCGTCGCCATCGGCACGTTGGACTCTCCGAGTCCGAACATCGGGTGCCCGAAGCCGAGGACTTCGCCGCCGGGCAGCACGTCGGTGACGGTGCCGGTGGCGCTGAGGTCCATGTCGCCGGAGGCCAGCGGGATCGCCAGCACGCTGCCGGGTTGGATCATCGTGGTCGCCGGGTCGATCCCGTGTGGCGGTGCCCCCGAGACCGCGCCGCCTTGGCTGGCGACGCCGAGCAGGCCCATCGGCTCGACCAGCGGTGCAAACAATTCAACCGCGCTGGAAGACCCAAGCGAGATCGGCAGCATCATCGGCGACACCATCGCGCCCTTGCTGGGCACACTCACCGGTCGACGCGCTCCGTAATCAACATCCCCGGAGACGGCCTTGCCCCCGGCTTTTAATAAGACGTTTCGTAGGGCTCGCAGTCGAACCTTGCTGACCGAGTCGTCGTCGCCGGTTTGCGGCATCTGTTCGATACGGTCAAGCATCTCGATGACGTGTTGCGTCGAAGCGCCACGCCGACCTGCGCCGGCAGCGTCGTCGTCGGCGTGGGCCCGTGTCGCGGATTCACGCATGTACTCGATCGGCTGCACGCCGACCATGCACACCTTCGATTCGGAATAACCAAACGCAAACGCGCCGATGAGTTTGCCGCCTTTTCCCAGTTCTTTAGGCTCATCCTCGCCCCACAGATAAATCGGCGAGCCGGACATCCCCTGCACGGGCCCGGACGTGACCATCCGCGGGTCGTCGCAACGTACCCAGATCACGCTGCGCCCGGGGACGGAGTTGGGGATCACGCTGACGACGACGACATTGAAAGGCTCGATCTTTGTGCCGTGGAACACGGTCATCCCGTAGCCGGTCATCCCGATACGGATGTCTTCGATCGACATCGATGGCGCGGGTACGTCCGGGACAAGGATCGCCTGGCCCTGAGCACCTGTTGGAGCGATCAGGTTTAGGCAGCACATAACCAGCACAGCCATGAATGCCCGGGGGAGAGTCGCGGGGAAGGTCCGGTGGGTGAGGTGACTCATAAGTTTAGAAGCGTACTCCGCTAGAAAGGTATTGACAAGCACCACTTGGGGGTCGATACTCAGGTCTTCCGCTGACGCAGCGGCGCGCTGGCGAGACCAGGGCCGCCGCCGCGGCACCGGATGGCAGGATGCGCCCCCATTGTGGGTGTGATCGGTGAAGACTTGACCCGCCATCTGATGGTCCGCCTATGCTTGATAAAGCACACGAAGTTCTTGGCTACCGGTTTGAGAATCCGGACCTGCTAAGCGAAGCCCTCACCCACGCGTCCAGCGCCGGCGATCGCCTCGAAAGCAACGAACGCATGGAGTTCCTCGGCGACGCCATCCTCGGCTTCGTCGTCTGTGAGTACCTTCATAAAACTTACCCCGACCTGTTGGAAGGCGACCTGACCAAGATCAAGAGTGCTGTGGTCAGCCGGCGCGTCTGCGCCAAGATCGCGGAAGCCGGCGACATGGCCGGGATGCTCAGCCTCGGCAAGGGGATGGCGGGCCGGCCCGACCTGCCCAGCAGCGTCGCCGCGGCCGTGCTCGAATCACTCATCGCGGCGATCTACCTGGATAGCGGCATGGATCAGGCCCGGGATTTCATCCTCAAGCACATGATCCCCTTTATCGATGAGGCCGCCAACTCTACCCACCAGCAGAACTTCAAGAGCGTGCTTCAGCAATACGCCCAGAAGCATCTGCCGACCAACCCGTCTTACGTTCTGCTGGATGAGAAAGGGCCGGACCACCTCAAGTGCTTTGAGGTCTGCGCCGAAGTGAACGGCCGACGCTGTGGCAGCGCCTGGGCGAACTCCAAGAAAGAAGCCGAGCAGGGGGCCGCGCTCAATGCGTTGCTGGAATTGGGGCTCGCCAAGACGCTGGACTGTGGGCGGGTCGTTCTTTTCGATCGGCCCGGGGATGAGGGTGACGTCCAGCCCGACTGCAACGAGGACTGACCGCCGGTCGGGCATGAGCGATTTCGTCGCGTGGCCGGGGACTAAAGATTTTTACTGCAAGCAGGTCAGTTGATATCCGCAATCGCCTGGGCGACCTCGTCGATATGGCCGGCGACCTTGACCTTGTCCCATCGGCGGGCGACTTTGCCGTCCGGGCCGATGAGGTAGGTGGTCCTGACGATCCCCATGTACTTCTTGCCGAACATGCTTTTTTCCTGCCAGACGCCGTACTTGGTGGAGAGTTTGTTGTCGGGGTCGACCAGCAGCGGGAAGGGCAGGCCGTATTTCTCGACGAATCGGCCGTGGGATTGTTCGCTGTCGGGGCTGACGCCCAGGACCTGCACGCCCAGCTTCTGCCAGGCAGGGTACTTGTCGCGGAAGCCGCAGGCCTGCGTCGTGCAGCCGGGCGTGTTGTCTTTCGGGTAGAAGTAGAGCACGACCGCCTGCCCTTGATAGTCCGCCAGCTTGTGGGTCTGGCCAAGCTGGTCCTTGAGGGAGAACGCCGGGGCTTTCTTGCCTTCGTCGATCAGGTCGGTCTTTGTATTCGCTGCTTTTGCCACGGGATGGCTCCTTGGTTCATTTTTTTTGATCGGGGGCGGTCAATCGGTCGGCCCCATGCGTTCTTATCATAGCCCGGCTGAACCCTTCGGCGAGGTCGGCTATCCTTACCCCTCCATGACACGCCCAAGCGTCATCACGATCGGCAACTTCGACGGGGTCCACCTGGGCCACCGCGCGATCCTCGCCCATGCCCGCGAGCTGGCAGACGCCAAAGGCGCCGGGGGTGCCGGGGGAACCGGGGAGTCCGGGGGCGCTCGCGTGGTCGCCTTGTCGTTCGATCCACACCCAAGCGCGACGCTGGACCCCGACAACCAGCCGCCGAGGCTGTGCCCGCTGGATCAGAAGCTGGATCGTCTCAAGCGGGCCGGGGCGGATGAGGTAGTCATTCTTGAGCCCACGCCACAATTGCTAGGCCAGTCGCCCAAGGATTTCATCCGGCAGGTCGTCGCCGAACACAACCCCGTTGCCTTTATCGAGGGGGCGGACTTTTGCTTCGGCAAGGGGCGGGCCGGCGACATCGCGAAGCTGACGGACCTGGGCAAGCAACACGGGTTCGATGTCGTGATCCAGCCTAGCCACGACGTCACGCTGTCGGACCTCTCCCTGGTCACCGTGCGTAGCTCTGTCATCCGCTGGCTGATCAGCCACGGCCGGGCGCGGGACGCCGCCCACTGTCTCGGGCAGCCGTTCAGCCTCACCAGCACCATCATTCAGGGCGAGCAGCGTGGCCGAACCATCGGCGTGCCCACGGTCAATCTAGACCTGGACCTGTTGGACGACCACACGCTCCCCGCCGACGGGGTTTACGCGGGGCTTGCACATCTGCCGGACGAGCCGCAACCGCTCACCGCCGCGATCAGCGTCGGCAACAAACCCAGCTTCGGCCAGACGCAACTGGTCATCGAGGCCCACCTGCTGGACTTCGACCGGGACGTCTACGGCCAGTCCGTCACGCTAGAGTTCCATCACTGGCTGCGTGATCAATCCCGTTTCCCGACGCCGGATGCGCTGCAAGAGCAGCTTGTCCGGGATATCGAACATGCCCGCCGGGTGAGTGATACCACCCATACCGCCACTTAGCTCGGGTCGACGACCCGGGGCGCTCTTGGAAGTCCGGGGGCGTATCAAGGTCAATGCCCGGTGGCCCCAGGTGGGTAGTCACGGTAGCCCCCCGGTAGTCCCAGTCGTTGTTCCTACGGCCCCAGGTCGTCGACCTGGGGCTAAGTAAATAGATGCGAAGCCGCGTACATACCCGATAGCCAGCCTATGCCCGAACACCAAAGCAACACGACGCTCGCCGCCGCCGCGGACCTCATCAAGCAGGCCACCGGGACGATTTTTATCACCACGCACGCCAAGCCGGACGGGGACGCCTTTGGCTCGGTCGTCGCGCTGAGCACCGCGCTGCGAAAACTCGGCAAAGAAACCTTCCCCTGCTTCGCGCCGCCGGTTGCCAGTCAATTAGCCGACCTCAAGGGGCATGACCAGACCCACACCCTCAGCGACGGGTTATCCATCCCCGATTGTGGCCTGTACGTCATCGTGGACACGGGCGCATGGTCGCAGGTCGCGCCGCTGCGCGAGACGCTCGAACCGAACCTGGCCAAGACGCTGATCATCGACCACCACCTAAGCGGCGATATTGATGCGGCGTACAAATACGTCGATGCCGAGGCCGGGGCGTGTGCGGAGATCATTGCGGAGTTGTTGGACCTGCTGGATGAAGGTGCTTCAACATCCGGGGGTGGGGGGGCGTTGTCGCCGTGGGACGCGACGACCGCGGAGGCTCTTTTTGTGGGGATCGGATCAGACACCGGTTGGTTCCGCTTTTCTAACACCCGACCGCAGACGCACCAGCTGGCGGCAAGGCTGTTGGAGCTTGGGGTTGACCACGCGGACCTCTATGCGCGACTGCACCAGACCGAGCGTCCCGCCAAGCTCATGCTGCTTAGCCGGGCTTTGACGAGCATGACCTTGCTCGCTGATGAACGCGCGGCGGTGATGTCGCTGAGCAAGCAGGACTTCGCGGATAGCGGGGCATTGGAAGAAGAAACCGAGCGCCTGATCGACGTGCCTCAGCAGGCCCGGAGCATCCAGGTGGTCGCGTTGGTGACGGAGAGTTCGATCGAGACGGACGCCGGCCCGCAGCCTTTGGCACGGATCAGCTTCCGCAGCAAGCCAAAATACGAGGGTGGGCCCGACGCGGTGAACGTGGCGGACCTCGCCGCGAAGTTCGGGGGCGGCGGCCACGCCCGAGCCGCCGGGGCGAAACTCCAGGCCCCATTCGATGAGGCGGTCCAGCAGGTCCGGGCCGCGATCGAGTCCGCCTTTTGAGCTCGAC
>CBDUNP010000095.1:0-9892 GCA_965368605.1 uncultured bacterium
GGCTTTGAGCCAACCAATCGGATTGCACCACCCGCGTGTTTCCACGCAGAGATCAGCTCACAATGCGTTTCGCAGATCGATCTTCTAACACTGACATACGAGTAATATCAAGCACGAGAACGGATGTGTATTCGACGTGATTCTACATCTTGCAGACATCATGTCGGATACGGACGATGCGGATCCCCGCCTGCGTCCGGATCAGAGTGTCCCACCACTGTGCCCCATCGTAGCTGTAGCGTAATTGGATACCCATCGCCGCTCCTTCTTCCAGCATCTGCCTGGCCTCATCCAGGGTATGTGTGGCGTCCGGTGTTTGCGACCGGGGGCCGCGTTTGACGATGACTTCGATCAGATGTGTGCACCGACTGACATCCTCGAAGAGCTGGCTGAGTGTGTTCGCATCGAGGATAGCTTCGTTGATGGTTGGAAGTTCGGGAGGCTGACTCACATTATCCCCCCTGCCCATGTTGTGTGGGCCTGCCCGCGATCATCAGTACGGCGTTCGTGGGGGCCGGGCACACGTCGTGGCAGATACCACAAGCGGTACACCGATCACTGACGACACGAGGGATGCCGCGATCGGTCACGATCGCGCCGGGTTCCGGACATTGTTCATAGCAGGTCGAACACATCAGGCCGCGGTAGGCCAGGCAATGCCGGCCCTGGATCACGGCCACCGATGCTTTTGCCTCCGTCGTACGCTCCGGCGATGGAGGCACAACCTTGCGCACACCGGCACGGAGTCGGCCGAACAGCAGGTCACGTCGTGATAGGCCGCGGCTGCTCATGGGGTGGCTTTCTCATGCACGGCAATCGGTGGGCGATCGGTGGCCAACGCCTGCCACTGATCCATGTCTGCCGAGGGGGCGTGACACTGCACGCAATTGATACGCCAGGGGTGGCTGGTCTGAAGGCCTTTGTCTGCCAGTGTGCCATGACAGCTGTTGCAGTTTTCGCGCATCCATGTGGTGTGTGGGATAATCGGCGGCGCACCAGGCCAGGCACGCTCACCCGGCCCAGGCGCGTCCAGGCCTTGGAACAAGGACGCCGCAGCACGCGGGCCTGTGGTTGGTGGGAGCGCCCGGTTGGTTGATTCAACGTGGCACTGCGTGCAGTTGGTATAAGTCTCGTGGCTCATCTTAGGCGCAACAACCTGCCCGATCTTCATCCCCTCCCCGTGACAGACCAGGCAGGACGCCGCATTCTTTTGATCGATGGCGTGCGGGACGACCGGCGGTGCCCCGCTATACGCACGGCGTTGTTCACGCTGAGCATTGGCCGCAGCACGGCTTTCGGCATCGGCGGGCACGAGGTCGTAATGTTCCGTCGGGTCTTGAGCCTGCCCGGCCCAGGGGGGTTGCCAGTTGGCGTTCGGACCGAAACGCGCCCCCGTCATTTCTGAGTAAACCACGGCCTGCGGGACCGACTCACTGGCATCGATCGTACCTGCCGTCGGCGGTGTGGTGTAACCGGGTTGCCCGGCCGGGGTCACGGTGTCGTAAAAACCGATGAACATCCCCGACAATGCAATCCCCCCGACACACGCGAGGATCACCAGCGCGAACCAACTCATCGATGCGCCGTCGGACGTTTGCGGTCCGGTTGCCTGTGGGCTGGTCGGGCTCACTGGGTAACCTCCGGCGAATAAGGATGCGGTTGATCCAGCCGTGACACCTCGGCCGAGGACTTCTTGTAGTCAGGCTGTTTGGAGAATGGATCGATGGCGTCGATGGTCAGATCGTTGATCTGTGCTGATTCATCGAAGAAGGGAACGAATATGTGTCCGCGTTGCGGCTTAGCCCGTCCATTGATCCAGGCCGGCAGCTTGATTTCTCCGCGTCGGGTCGTGACACGGACGACGTCGCCGTTGCTGATGCCGCGTTCCTGCGCGTCATCGGGATTCATCTCCACATAAGCACCCGGCATCGCCCGGCGTAGCTGGGGGACACGCATCGTCATCGTCCCGGAGTGCCAGTGTTCAATGACTCGACCCGTCACCAGGTTCAACGGCAGAGCGTCATCGGGGACCTCGGCGGGCCACTGATGAGGCCTGAACCAGATCTGAGCCCGGTCGTCCTTGCTCGTTGAGTGATAAAACTGGATCCCGGCCCCTTTTTTGACATATACGTCATCGCCCTCCACAAAACGCCAACGCGTCTCGCGGAACACGCCCGGCTCGGTCTCGACCACAGGCCAACGCATGCCCCGTTGCTTGACCAGCTCGTCGTAGGGCGCGACATTCTTGTGCTTCATAAACGTGAAGCGGCGGTAATCATCGAACAGGTGCTTATCAACATTGATGTCGTAGTAGTGTTCCCATTCCCAGTACGGGATCTCGTTGCCGTTTTCGTCGTTGATGCGGAAGAGGTATTTGCCGTCCTTGTCCTTCAAGCCCGGATGCCCCAACTCATAAAGCCGACGTGCCACGGCGAGTGTCTGCCAGCAGTCGTCACGCGCCTCGCCCGGGGGCGGGACCATCCGGAACCATTGCTGGGTGCGGCGTTCGGAGTTGCCGTAGATTCCGTTCTTCTCGACCCACATGGCTGCGGGTAACACCAGGTCGGCGAGTTCGGTGGTTGCGGTGGGATAAACCTCCGAGACGATCAGGAACTTGTCCGCAAGCTCGGCCTTGGCCTTGAAAAGCTTTTTCGTGTTCGGCAGGGTCTGCCCCGGGTTGGTGACCTGGACCCATACCGTATCGATATCCCCCCCCTGCTCTGTCGGGGTGCAGAGCTGCTCGAACATCTTGACGGTGTGGTAGCCGGGCTCGGGATTGAGCCGACCTTTCGGGACATTCCAGAAGTCTTCCGCGTGGGTGCGGTGAGTTTCGTTTGCGACGACACGCCCCCCGGGCAAGGCGTGGGCAAGTGTACCGACCTCACGGACGGTCCCGCAGGCGGCGGGCTGACCGGTCAGCGACTGTGGCCCATCGCCGGGCTTGCCCCAGTGACCTGACATCAGGTGGATCGCGTGAACGAGGTTATTGATCGCTGTTCCCGCCGTGTGCTGGTTCATCCCCATGCACCACAGCGACACGATCTTTTTGTCTTTGTCCGCGAACGTATCCGCGAGCATCCGCAATTGCTCCGCGGGCACACCGGAAAGCTCTTCGCTCTTCTCAGGGGTGTAATATGAAACCAGTTTCTTGTATTGCTCAAAACTGATGGGCTTACCAAACAGGCCCGAGTGCCCTTCCTTCTGAACATGAGCCACATAGGTGTCGTGGTCCATCAAGCCGCCACCGTCTTCCTCCGGGTCACGATCCGCTCGGAAGTTGCAGTACTTCTCGACAAACTCGTGATCGTAGGCGTCCCTCTCGATCAGCTGTTGCGCGATACAGTTGGCGATCGCCAGGTCCCCGTGGCCCTGCATCCGAAGGAAGTGGTCGGACCGCTCGGTGGTGCGTGTGTGACGTGTGCCGATGTCGATGATCGTAATTTTTTCGCCTCGAGCCTGTCGGTCGATGACACGGCTGAACAGGATCGGGTGCATCTCTGCGGGGTTATTCCCCCACAGGATCAGCGTGTCACAGTGATCCAGATCGTCATAGCATGAGGCGGGTTCGTCGACGCCGTAGGTGCTCAGGAACCCGGTCACCGCCGAGGCCATACACAAACGCGCATTTGCTTCGAGGTGATTATTGGAAAGCCCACCCCGCATGAGTTTCTGTGCGGCGTAGCCCTCGGGGATCGTGGACTGGCCGGAGATGTAGAAGCCGAACTTCTCGCCGGACGCCATGATGCGTTTGGCGGCGATGTCGATCGCCTCGTCCCACTCGATCTCCACGAGTTCCCCATCACGCCGAGCCATCGGCTTGGTCAGCCGGTCTTGGCCGTAGAGGATCATGCCGACGTGGTAGCCCTTGACGCAGAGCAATCCCTTGTTGACCTCGGCCTGCCGGTCGCCGGCGATGGCGACAACCTTGCCATCCTTCACGCCGACCTGCACGTGGCATCCGGTCCCGCAGAAACGGCAAGGGGCCTTGTCCCACGTCACGCCGGGGATGTCCGGCTGATCGGGGAGCGGTGGCGTGCTGGCACCCCAACTGCGGCTGGCCATCGATCCGGCGAGTCCGGTCGCGGCGGTCATCGCGGCGAGCTTCATAAAGTCACGGCGTTCCATTTCCATGATCAGGTCTCTCCGATAGTAGGTGCGGCGATGAGTTCATCCGCGCGTGTATTGCAAGGGGACGCCTCAATCGCGTCTTCGTCTTCAAAGTGAATAAAAGCGACATCCACATGATGCACACCCGGTAGTTCGTTCACCCAGCCCCAGCACTGCTTGTCTGTTTGTTTATCCGGGGTATCCAGCACGACTGGCAGGCGTTGGCCCTGTCGCAGGCCGGCCTGGAAGTTTGGGTGCTGCTGAATCTGCTCGATGATTGCAGCGTATTCCGGGCTTGTGGTGCTTGAATCCGCGGGCATCCCAAATGAATCTGCCTCAGGAGATTCACGGTATGCGGGTTTTCCCCCGTGAATGGTCGCAGGCCTCGGTGGATGACCGGTGGGGGTTGGCTTAAGTGTGACGACAAGTCCGCTGATGGGCATCGGTCGCTCCGGGTAAACATCAGGGGCCCATCCCCTGACTTGCAATGAGGCTAACAAGACCGGGCAGACAAATCAAGAAATAAAGTTCATTTAATCTTGATTTATTCTGTTGGACCCGTTAGATTCTTTATCGCAGGTGAATGTTCGGGCTGGAAGCAACTCAACCATGCTCTCGAAAACCCGTCAGGAGTCCCTTAATTGAGCAGAAAAACAGCACAATCAGCCCGGTCGTGGTGGGTGCCCGCCGTTGTGATCTCGGTATTGGCGGTAGCGGTCATGGCCTCGCAATCACTGAAGCAAACGGAAGATGTGGATAACTCGCGATCGACCTCATCGGCCCGGGCTGACCATCCGACCGTGATCCGCCGGCCCGCTGGCCCCCCCACTATTGATACCGGCCAACTGGACGAATCTGGTCGGCCGATCGTCGCAAACTGCACCACCTGCCACACCACCAAGCCGCCCAACCCCCGGATCAGCAGCGGCGGCGAGCTTCAAGACTTCCATCTGGGCCTGGTTACCAATCACGGCCAGCGCAGTTGCCTGAGTTGTCATAACCCGGATGACTACAACCAGCTCCGCCTGGCGGATGGCAAGCCGGTCGCCTTCCAGGACGTGATGACGCTCTGCGCCCAGTGCCATGGTCCGCAGTACAAGGATTATCAACACGGGGCCCACGGCGGGATGACCGGCTACTGGGACCTGAAACGCGGGCCGCGAGCACGCAACAACTGCATCGACTGCCACGACCCCCACGCCCCACAGTTCCCCAAGCTGATGCCCGTGCTTCGGCCCAACGACCGGTTCCTCCGCCCCTCGTCCAGCGAGAACACCCATGAGTGATCAAAAACAAACCTCGCTACCCGTGCTGAACAACCCGACCCGCCGGACCGCTATCAAGGCCGCCGGCGCAACGCTCGGCGCACTCGCGTTTGCCAAGGCGATCTCGCCGATCGTCGAGTGGGCCTCCGCGGACACGTCGATGGATGAGATGCTCCAGAAACACTACAAGGAGCTTGGGCCGCAGCAGATGGATGAAGTTATTGCCCGGCTGGAAGAAGACGCGAAAGAGAACTATGAGGCCCAGGTCAAGATCACGGACTCCAAACCCACGCCCGGCGTCAAGTTCGCTTACGCTTTGAATCTTTCGGTCTGCATCGGATGCCGACGGTGCGCCCAGGCCTGCCACGAAGAGAACAACCACGACCGCGCAAGCAACAACTCCTACATCCGTGTCCTTGAAATGAGCAAGGGCAGCATGGACATGGAGCAAGGCACCGCTGACTACGACCACCCGGTCCCGCAAGACGACAAGTTCTACATGCCGGTGCAGTGCCAGCAGTGCGACAACCCGCCGTGCGTCAGTGTCTGCCCGGTTGAAGCGACCTGGAAGGAAGAAGACGGGATCGTGGTCGTGGACTACAACTGGTGCATCGGCTGCCGGTATTGCGAAGCGGCGTGCCCATATCACGCCCGCCGATTCAACTGGACCAAGCCCGAGATTCCCGCAGATGAAGTAAACCCAAACCAGGGCTACTTAAGCAACCGCATCCGTCCGCAGGGCGTGATGGAGAAGTGCACCTTCTGCCTGCACCGCACACGTGAAGGGCAGATGCCCGCGTGCCTGGAGGCTTGCCCGACGGGGGCCCGTGTGTTCGGCAATATCCTCGATCCCGACTCGGAGATCCGATGGGTGCTGCAAAACAAGCGTGTCTTTGTTCTTAAGGAAGAGTTGGGTACCAAGCCCCAGTTCTTCTACTTCTTTGATAAATGATCTGAGACCACCATGGCCAATGCCCAATTCCAAACCGACACCGTTTCACACGTAAACCTGCTTGAACTGACCCCGATTGTAGAAGGCGCGACGGTCAGCAAGCCGCTGGTCAATACCGATGCGCTTAGACAGGTCGTTTTTGCAATGGATCAAGGGCAATCGATGAGTGAGCACCGAGCGCCGTTCCTCGTGGTTGTGCAGGTGCTTGAGGGTGAGCTGAGCTTTGTTGTCGCAGGGGAGAAGCGAACCCTGAAAGCTCAAGACTGGCTGATCATGCCGCCGAACGAGCCGCACGACCTGGACGCGATCGAGCCGACACGCTTCCTCCTGACGATGGTAAAGGAACACGCCCAATGAAACCCGACGCCGTCATACCAGCCTCCGGCGCCCCACCTATGTCGGGCCACCTGATCACCTACCCGCGTTTTGTCGCGCGGTCACTGCGGCTGGCAACAGACGGCTCGCCTTTGTTCTACGGCTGGATGATCCTTCTGACCGCGGTGTTCCTGGTGGGTGTCCATGCCTGGGCCGTCCAGGTCCGCGACGGGATGGTGATGACGAACATGACCGACCACGTCTCGTGGGGTTTGTATATCGCTAACTTCACGTTCATGGTCGGCGTCGCCGCCGGGGCCGTGATGATGGTTATCCCGGCTTATCTTTACGGCGACGATGCGATGCATGACCTGGTCATCGTTGGGGAGATGCTCGCCATCGCCGCGATTGTCATGTGTATCTCATTTGTCACGGTCGATCTGGGCAGGCCCGACCGGTTCTGGCACATGATGCCTGGGATCGGTCGTTTTAACTGGCCGATGTCGATCCTCACTTGGGACGTGTTGGTCCTGAACGGCTACCTGTTCTTGAATCTGCATATCACCGGGTACCTGTTATACATGCGATTCCGCGGGCAGAAACCGGCCAAACGCTGGTACATGCCCTTTGTGTATCTCTCGATCGCCTGGGCGGTCTCGGTCCACGTGGTCACCGCGTTCCTTTACTGTGGCCTGCCCAGCCGGCCCTTCTGGAATACCGCACTGATGGCGCCGCGGTTCCTCGCCTCGGCGTTTGTCTCCGGCCCCGCCTTTATCATCCTCACGCTTATTGTCATCCGCCGAGTCGGGGGAGTGAGCTTCGGCGACCGTCCCATCCGCACACTCGTGAACATCATGCGCATCACGATCCTCGTCAGCCTGCTGATGTTGGCGTCGGAGATCTTCACCGAGATGTACACCGGGGGCAGCCACACGGCCAGCGCCCAATACCTCTATTTCGGGCTGCACGGGCATTACGGCCTGGTCCCGTGGGTCTGGACCTCGGTGGTGCTGACGGTTATTGCAGCGGGCCTGCTAATGCTTCCCAACATTAACAAGCGATCGGGGTTGCTCGTCGCTGCTTGCGTGTTCGCATTCATCGGTCTCTGGATCGAAAAAGGCATGGGTCTGATCATCCCCGCGTTTATCCCATCCACACTGCACGAAATCGTTGAATACGCCCCGAGTTTGAATGAATGGCGGATCACGGTTGGCATCTGGGCGTTTGGGCTTATGATCTTTACGGTCGCCCTGAAGATCGCCATCCCGATCTTCACCGGCCGAGAGTCAATAAGCAATTTAAATGGGCCCGAAGCATGATCCGTTACGGCAAGAGTACACAGAACGCCATCGCCGCCATGAGCCGTTTGGCCGAAGTCTATGCGGCTGATGCCCGACTGTCGTCCCACGATATCGCAAAGACACGGGGCATCCCCCAGACACTCGCCGCCAAGATACTCACACAATTATCCCAGGCCGGACTGGTCTCCGGTGCGCCGGGGCCACGGGGCGGCTACGCACTGGCAAGGAAACCCGAACAGATCACCCTGTTAGAGATCGCGACCGTGTTTGAACGCACGGACGACCGCCTGACGTGTCCTTTTGGGGCCGGCTGGTGCGGGAACAACGAGCCCTGCCCGATCCATAACCAACTCGTCGAACTCGATAGGCAGACCGAGGATTTCCTGAAAAAAACCACGCTCGAGTGCTTCGAGAATCATGAAAAACCGGACACGTAAGCGATGTTGACTAAAAGGCGCAAGCCGGGAATGACTTGATTGCCGTTAATTGACACCCAGGGAAGAGCGATCGGATACCTGCGCCTCTCGTTGACACGGGCGTGCCAGATGCGATGCAACTATTGCCGGCCGTCTCGGCTGCTTGATTGCGACCGCGACGGCGATCTGTCGGCCGATGAGATCGAAAACCTCGTCCGGCATCTGGTGCGTCATCACGAACTACATAAAGTCCGGCTCACCGGAGGCGACCCCAGCGCCCGGGCCGACCTGACTTCGATCATCGAACGCATCGCAGGGATCGAGGGCATCAACGACCTCGCGATGACCACCAACGGCCTGTCGCTTGCTTCGCGAGCCCACGAATACGCCGACGCCGGACTTGGCCGAGTCAACGTCAGCCTCGACTCCATGGATCGCGAAACCTTTGAACGGATGACCGGCGTCGACGGGCTGGATCGTGTGCTGCGGGGGATCGATGCGGCGATGGAAGCGGGGTTGACGCCGTTGCGACTAAACACCGTCGTGATGCGTCCCCACAACGACGATCAACTCATTGAGCTGGTAAAGTTCGCGGCCTCGGTTAACGCGGAAATCCGGTTCATCGAGATGATGCCGATGGGCCCGCTGGCCAACCGGTGGGCCGATCACTACGTCACCGAATCGCAGATCCGCCAAAGGCTTGAGCAGGCGTTCACGAACTGGGACCCGATCCCTCAGCACCACGACTCCGCGAGAAGGTACCGCGTGGCCGTCCCCAACGGGCCCCAGGCAGTCGTGGGCTTCATCACCCCGATGAGCTGTAACTTCTGCGCCGACTGCAACCGCCTGCGGATCGCAGCAGATGGTACGATGTATCCCTGCCTGATGGACAGGCCGACAGGCACACTGTTGCCCGCGTTACGCCCGGTGTTTGATCCGGACCTTCTGGACAAACTGATCACCGAAGGACTGAAACAAAAACAGCCCGAGCACCCCCATCAAGGCTTTGTCACGATGACCCACATCGGAGGTTGACATGAGCAATCAGAACAACCCTAAACTCCCGAAAACCTACAAGAAGTTTGTATCGCGTTTCCCCGAGCTTGCGGACTGTCACGAACGTGTGGCGCAGGCTGTTGACCGCATCGGGCCAATGGATCGCAAGGCACAGGAACTGGTGAAGATCGGTATCTGCGTCGGGGCCGGTCTGGAATCCGCGTTACGCAGCCATGTCCGCAGGGCCACACAGGCGGGGGCGACGCGAGACGAGATCGAACAGGCGATCATGCTGGCGATGAATACCTGTGGCTTCCCGAGCACTGTCGCCGCGTGGCACTGGGCCCAGATCCAGTTCGAGCGGGACCAGCAGGAGGGTAGTTGATCGGCAAGCCCGCCAATCCTTACTGGGCAGCCACACACCCACAACCGATCTACCTGGCACACGGGTTTCGTAAGCGTCCGGCAATCGCTTAAAAAATCATAAAGATCACTCATCCCGCAACGCGGTGATCAGTCGGCCGCGGAGGGCCTGGCGTG
>CBDUNP010000096.1:0-9880 GCA_965368605.1 uncultured bacterium
CGATCCAGAAGATGACGACATCGGCGAAGACGTGGCTGATGTAGCCGGCGTAGATGTTGCGGTAGGTCAGGTAGATCCATGACCAGGTCGCCCCGCCGATGAAGACGCCCAGCGACGCCAGCACAGTGATGCGCCAATCGAAGTAAACGGTCAGGGCGATGACGTGGTGGAGCGTGAAGAACAGGCCCGACGCGACGACGGCAGGCCACTTGGGCATCAACGCTTCGCATCGGGTGAAGACGAACCACCGCCAGACGTATTCTTCCAGCAGCGAGTTGATCGTGCACCAGTAGACCGCGCCTAGGATGTAGAGCATCGGCGTGCTCAGGCCGACCTCGATGGCTTTCTCGCTGACGAGTGTGGTGTCGATCCAGTGGCCGAAGAGGAAATAACCCGCCCCGATCGCCAGGAAGATCGCCGACCCGGTCGCGATGGCAGCGCCCATGCCCTTGCCCGTCGGCCGAGGGATCGTGAGCTTTTGTTTATCCACAAGCAGGTGCCAGACCAACGGCAGGGCCAGCAGCCAGACCTTGCAAACCATGAAAAACGCCTTGGCAATGAACGTCCCCGGCATGCCGTAGACAGCCAGCCAGACCCCGAGGCTGGGCGCGGGGACCAGCAGCAGCAGAGCGAGCAGCGCGTTGCGTTTTTCGGTGTTCATCGTCAGCAAAGTTATACCTGTATCCAAGTAGTCGTGCCGCCGTCGGGTTCATGGCGCGCAAAAAAGCACGACCCAGGCAGGGGTTGCACTGGGCCGCACTCGATCAGGGGTAAATTGTGGCCGGGCATCACTGCCGGCGGGTCATTCAGTCAGCCAGGGCGACCGGGCCGCTCTTGACCTTCGGGGCCTTGGGCACGGGCACAGCTTCGGGCTGCATCGGCGTGATGTTCTCACGGCGTTCCATGTAGTCCGGGCGGATCAAAATCGCACGCGGCATAATCATCGAGTCCTGCACCACCGGCTGCATCGCTTCACGGCGGATGACGTAGGCGGTGTCTTGAGCGTTCATGGCTCGGTGGGCACGCATCGCTCGCATGATCGAGTGGCCCTGGTCGAGCCCGCCTTCACGGCGGATGTAGTCGTGGTCCGGATCAATGTAGATCGGGGTCTGTCCCATCTGTAGCTGTACCAGTTCGGGGCTCATCGCGTCGTCTTTCACGATGACGCCGACAGCGTCACGGTGGAACGAGTTGATCTGCACCAATCGATTGCTGGGGGCTTTGGCGTGCATCGGCATGACAAGGCCCGGCGCGGCGCGGCCGACCACCGTCACCGGCCCGTCGGCGGCCAATGCAGGCAGCGTCATCCCACCCAGCGCAATACAACTAATCAATGCGGTCCTGAATCCAAGCATGTTGCGTCTCTCTTTCCGGCTCCGGGCGACCTGCCTCTGGCCACACCGCACGGGTCCCTCAACCCGATTAGTGTCCGACTCTCTTTTCCCTCGCGGGCGACGTGACTCCGGCCAAACACAACCGGCCGGCGTCGACTCCTACGAGTCCATCCCACCAGACGCAAGGGCTGTGCCAGTCTGCCAAAGTGGTCACACGCAAATATATAACCTTACTTAACATATGTTTAGTATTATAGGCCAACCAAAACGCAGGGTCCGTTTAGGGCCGGTTGTTGCAAAAAAACAACGGGGCCGAGGCCCCGTAGCAACGACGCAACATTCGGCCGGACAGGTGGTTGCATGCTCTGAGCCACGGCCTATCATGCGCGGGACTGAGGCCCGCCAGACGCGTTGTTCAGCGAGCCTCATCCTTACCAGCCCTCCCCCCATGGCACGCCATAAAAACCAACCCCGGCCCGCTTTACTACGGGTCCGCACGAACACGGGAGACTCGCTTGCACTGCGCCAGCAGTTGAAGTTTGTGCTGTACGCCTGGACGTTCGGGTCCTTCTGGCTTTGGTCGATATCAGGCGCCGCGATGACGCGCTTCTCGCGCGAGATGGGGGTGCCGGATTACGGCTTCGGGGTGCTGGCGGCGCTGCCGTTCGTCGGCACCCTGCTACAGGTGCCGGCCAGTTACCTGCTCGAGCGGTACGGGCAGCGCAAATGGGTGTTCCTCATCCTCGGGAGCATCGGCCGGGGGATGTGGACGTTCGCGGCGCTGATCCCTTGGATGCTGCCGAACGCGCGCGCGTGGTGGTGGCCGGCAATGGCGGTGTCGCTCTTGTTCGCATGGTCGTGTGCGCAGGCCTCCGTCCCCGCATGGATGAACTGGATGTCGGACGTGATCCCCCGGCAAATCCGCGGGCGGTACTTCGGCGTCCGCAATCAGATCGGGCAACCGATCGGCCTGGTCACAACGCTGGGCATCGGGTATGCGCTGGACCAGGCATCGCTGGTGCAGACGACACACCCGGACATCATGCTCAAGGTGACCTCGGCGATCCTGGGCGTCGCCGGGCTGATGGGGATGCTGGATATCCTGTGCTTCCGCTTCGTGGACGACAAGCAACCCCGCCGCGAACCCAGCCGGGAGGGCATCGCGAGCATGATGCTTAGACCCCTGAAAGACAAGGAGTTTCGCCGGTACCTGGTATTCAACTTCATGCTGACGATGGGGATCGGGTGCATCGCGCAATATCTCTGGCTGTATCTGTTTGACGTGGTGGGCTGGTCCAACCAGCGAGCGAACATCATGGTGATCGGCGTGCCGCTGCTGGTCCGGCTGTTCAGCTACTCGATCTGGGGGCGCCTCATTGACCGCCTGGGCAAGAAGCCCGTGATGCTGATCGCCGGCGGGCTCAGCGCGATCGACACGGTCGGCTGGCTGCTGGTTGGGCCGGAGAGTTTTGTCCTGGGGTACTCGCTGGTGCTGCTGGCGGTGTTTGCCTGGCCGGGGATGGAAATCGCGAACTTCAACTTCATCCTGAACATGGCCGGCGGCGGACGCGGCAAGGACCGCGCCGGCGGCACGGCCCACGTGGCGATCAACTCGATTGCCCTGGGCATGGGCGGCGTCTTTTCGGGACTGCTCGGCGCGCTCGTGGCCAAGACTCTCGGCGGGTGGAGCTACGACCTGGTGTCGCTGGACCTGCACCTGACGTACCACAGCGTCCTGCTCCTGTCGGCGGCGGTGCTGCGGGCGGTGTCGCTGCTGTGGGTGCTGGGGCTGGACGAGCCCAAGGCCGTGGGCACGCGCGACGCCATCCGATACATGACCACCTCGATGTACTCCAACGTCCGCGTCGCCGCGCTGATGCCCACCCGCGTGGTCGGCCGGGTCGCCCAATGGAGCTACAAGATCAGCCCCCTGCCTAAACGCCGATGAACCCCGCCCCCGGACGCGCCGCACGACGCCACACCCGACGCCCCCACTTCGCGTGGCATACAATACCGGCAGAAAACTTTGCACCGATCAGGGAACCCGACCCCGGATCAGGCGTCTAACCCGCACGGAGGTCATTCACTATGAAGACAAATACCAGATTATTCAGCATCACAGCCTGCGCATTAAGCGGAATCCTGTTGGCCGGCGCCGGCTGCGTCAACGACCGGGGCAACTCCGGCGGACGCATCGACATCAACGCCACCACCGAGGCCGAGCTCGACTCCGCCAAGGTCCTGCCGGCATCGCTGATGGAGTTCAGCGACCAGGCGTCTAGGCGCATCGTCCAAGACCTGATCGAGCTGCCCCGCATCCGCGACGACGCCGGGCGCGTCACCGTCATCCTCGGCGACATCAACAACAAGACCGGCATCGTCAGCTCCACAGAGTTCGAGGTTGTCACCGCACGCCTGCGCAACAACCTGATCAACAGCGGCACCGCCAAGGGAACCCTGCGCTTCGTCGAACGCCGGGCACGTATGATCGACCTCGCCGCCCGCGAAGGCGTCGCCTCCGACCAGGTCCTCGCCGACCCACCGGACTACAACCCCAACACCACCTACGCGCTCAACGGCGACTTCTTCCGCATCGGCCGAGGCGAAACGAACCAGTACTACATGGAGGTCCAGCTCGTCCACTTCGCCAGCAACGAGATCGTCTTCTCCGACCGGTACGACGCGAAGCACTCGACCAAAGACTAGGCAGGAACCGCAGCCATGCCGCGCCACCCCTCAGCCCCCGGCTATGCCGGGGGATCATGTACAAGTCACAGGCGATATCCCCGGTCCAGCGGATTCGTGCTCCTGTTGACGGCCGTCTGCGTGTTGGCCGGGTGCAGCCAGAAACCCGTCGGTGAAACCACGCGGATGTCGATCGCCGACATCGAGGCGATGACCGAATCCATGGCGCAGAGCCTGCTAAGCAGCGACGCGCTGGCGACACGCGGCCCCGACGACAAGCCCTGGGTCGTGTCGATGGACAAGGTGCTGAACCTCTCCGACGACGTGATGACACCCAACGAGCAGTGGTCGATCATGGCGCAGGTACGCGGGTCTACCGCAATCAAAGCCCTCTGGGACGAAAAAGCGATCCGGTTCGTGATCCCCCCGGAGCGTGTCGCAGAACTGCGAAACAGCCCATACGGCCCGGACTTCGAGCAGGGCTTCGCTAGTGAGCGGCGGGTCACGCACACCATGACCGCAACCTTCCGCTCGGTCACGCGGGCACAGGCAAAAATACGCAGCGACTTATACTACTGCGAGTTCGACATGCTCGACCTGCATACGGGCGAGCCGGTGTGGTCGGATAAGTTCGAGTTCAAACGGCAGGCCAAGGGGCACGTGTGGGATTAATACGTCTACAACCTGTGTGGTTATGGGTGGTGTTCACGCTGCTCATGCAGGGCTGCCAACAGCCGATGCGCACGCCGACCGCGGCGCTGCGGGCCGGGGATTACGGCGGGCCGCGTGTCGATATCCATCAACACATGCAGGACAAACGCTCCGACCGGGCCTACCTCCTGGACCGGATGCGCGTCGGCGTGCTCACACTCGCGGACGGCTACCCGCATTCGGCACAGACCGTCTTCGAAGAAGTCTACGACGTCCTGCGCACCCAGGGCATCAACAAAGACAAGACGATCGCCTCCATCGCCATCAACGAGGACATCAAGGTCTGGAAGGGTGAGCCCTTCGAGCAGGCATTGGCGTTGGCGTATTACTCGATGACCCAGGCGACGCTGGGCTCCTGGGACAACGCCCGCGCCGCGGCGAACAGCTCGCTGTTCAGGCTGCGCGACTTTGGGGAAGACGAAGACGGCGAACGGATTGATACCTACGAGATCGCACGCCGGGCGGTCGAATACGAACGCGCCATCGAGGCCGGCGACTCCCCCGAAGAAGCGCTGCGCAGGGCCAACTACCTGGACCACGGCTACGCCGCACGCGAGTCGGACTTCACCCTCGGCTACCTGCTTGCCGGCATCGCCAACCAACAGCTTGGCCGCGCCAAAGAAGCCGACGACCACTACCTCCGCGTGATCGAGCTGGACGACCGGCAGGAACGCCTCATCCAGGCCCTCCGCGACGGGCGGTACAACACCGTCCTGGTCGTGAGCTACGGGTTAGGCCCTCGCAAAGAAGGCTACGGCCCGGACAATTCATTGGCGCGATTCACCCCACGCACACCCAGCGACGACGGCGAGCTGCGCGTGCGCGTCGGGCATGTCATGGGGCGGATGTATGTGCCGGTGCAGGACATCAACGTCATGGCCGGCGACCATATGTGGAACAACCTCGCCGACGTCCGCGCCGCCAAGAGCACAATCGGCACGATGATGATCTACGGCGGCATCATCGCGGCGCAGTACGGCTCATCCCGGCGTGGGAACGACGACACCGTCTACGCCGGGCTCGGGGCACTGGCGCTCGGGGCGATTATGAAAGCCGGGGCACACGTCGATATTCGCTACTGCGACGTGATGCCGCAGCGGTACTACGTCGTGCCTCTGTACCTGTCGGACCCGAACCAGAAGATCGAGCTGGAGATCCAGGGTCGGCCGTCCTCGAAGATGGTGCTGTCCGGCTTGGGCGCGCCGACCGAACCGCCGGGCACGACGCAGATGCGGTACATCCACCTGGTCAGCAATAACAACCCGCAAGCCTCCGCGCCACGCTGGGCAACGTCCGGCCGGGTGTTCTACAAAAACCCCTACACCGATGAACCGGCTCGGGCGACGATGCCGGTGATCCTAGGCGGCAACGACGCACGCCCACCCACCCAACACATGCTCGACGGCTATCACCGCGCCGGCCTGCTGACCGACATGACCCTCGCCGACCTGCGCGAGCTCTACCGCGCCGAGGGCATCAATACCGCCACCGAAGATCAATCCGGTTACGCAGATAAGCACGTGCTTGAAGGCGGACGCTCTCTGGTCAGCCCCCTGCCCGGCACCACCGGATTCACCCGGCTCTTCGGCCAGCAGTACCCCGCCTACCAACCGCGATCCAAAGACGTCGCACGGATCAAGCTCCCACAACCTTCCACCGACACCCCCCTCCCCCAAGGAGATTCGCCATGAAAAAAATGATGCTGATGCTTTCGATGCTCGCCGTTGCGTTCGTGATATCCGGTTGCCGCCAGGTGATCGACGAGCCGCCCTACGGGGTCAAGCCCGACAATGTGTCCGAGGCGCAGTACCCCCAGATCGCGACCGAAGGCAAGCTCGCCAACCACCTGTCCTACGCCAAGCCGGTCGTCCGGGACGACGGGCCGACGCCGATCAGCGTGAGCGTGCCGATCCGTCTGCGAGATCACAAGGCGGTCAACGCGCAGTACCGGTTCACGTTCCTGGGGGCCGACGGAGCCCCGGTCGATCCCCCGATGGACTGGCGTTTTATGGTCCTGCCGCCACGCCTCCAGGTCTTTATGGAAGGCTCGGCCCTGAGCAATGAGGCCGTGGACTGGCGACTGGAGATCCGACCCGCCAAATAAATATGGGTGTAAACCTTTTATACGAAACAATTAACGGGTCGATTTGCGCGGCGGACACTGGCCCCTCACCCGCCGGCCTCACCCCCGGGCTCCGTTGCATTCCCCGGCCGGCCTGCTAAAATGCCCGGCTCGATTGAGCAACCCCCCGGCCCCCGGCATTAGCCCCGGGATTACCCCGCCGGGCACTAGAACCCAGGCACACGACAGGACACCACCATGTACGCGATCATCGAAGACTCCGGCACACAGATCAAGGTTTCCGAAGGCGACGTCATCCGCGTCGATCTACGCGACATCGCCGACGACGCCCAGAGCCTGACGTTCGACCGCGTGCTCATGGTCGGCTGCGAAAAGAACGGCCCAACCATCGGCCAGCCCGTCGTCGACGGCGCAACCGTCACCGCCGACATCCTCGACGCCGACGACAGCGAAAAGGTCAACATCGTCAAGTTCAAACGACGCAAGACCTACAAGCGCAACAACGGCCACCGCCAGCACTACATCAAGTGCAAGATCACCAAGATCAGCGCCTAAGCCAACCCCCTGAATTAAACACACGAAAGCAGCCGCGGCCAACACCGTGGCTGTTTTTTCATATACGTAGTTCGCAATCTTTAACGATTCGCGCCCCGACGAGGCTGATCGTCGGCGCCATTGTTTTCATCGGGTTCGGGCCCATTGAACCGGCAGAGGTAGATGCGTGCGGGGTCGACGTGGCCGTCGTTGTGGCCCTTGAAGTATTCGGTGTGGTCGCCGATGCCGTCGGTCGCGGTCTGGCTGGAGCGGTAGTGGATGCCGATGCGGTTGCCGTCGTCGTCGGTGATCCAGTTCAGGAACAGGATACTGTGGCCGGACTTGGTGCGCCAGAAGTTGCCGAAGTCGCCGGGGCGTGCGTCGTCGTGAGTGACCGCGTGCCCGACGCTGAGGTTGGCCATCGCCAGGGTACACTGGGTCTCGCCGCTGGCCTCGGTCGCGCCGTACCACTCGCGCTGAAACTGCTTGACTTCCTTGAACGACTTGCCTTCAAAGAGGCCGTGGTGCTGCGCGAGCTTGAAGGCGACCTGGAGGGTGAACCCGCAGCAGTAGGTGCCGACGGGCTGTTTCTTCAACACGGTCTGCCCGTCGTGGGTCAGTGTGTCGCTGACGCCGGTGGACTTCTTCCAGATGTATCCGCCGCCATTGTCGTAGCTGTACGCGATCTTCAGGACATCGTCGGTGTAAGCGCTCTTTTGCGTTTCGCTGTCGCCTGCATCTTCCGACCACGCGAACTGCGGGCCGATCGGCATCAGCAGGACCAGGATCAGCAGCATCTGGATTCGTGCGAGACGTGTCTTGAACATGGCGTCTTCCTTGACCGTGGGTTGATCCTCATTGGCACGCCGGATGATCCCCGCCGTCCGGAACGTGCCTGACTTCCGCCACATCATCGGCATCAATCATCACCCCGTCAATGATGTAGCCAAGGACCGTCCCACTCCCTTTGGCGTTAGGTGTTCCGTCCTCTCCCGGCGGGCCGTCATACACGACCTCCTCGATCGCATGAAAACACCGGTCCGTGTGCCGGCGGATCGCCACCCCCGCCCCCGGGAGTTCCCCAGGCGTATCGCCCATGGATTCCCCCTCGTCACCACCCGGGGCTTGATTCTGACTTTTCTCGGGCATGGCGGTATTGTAACGGGAGTAGAAACGTGGATTCATCATGACCCCGGGATAACTTCCGGGGGGCCGGGAGGGACGGAGCCGAGCATGGCCGAGATCGAGATCGGGCAGGAAACCGAGGGCAAGAACAACTGGGCCTACCAGGTCAGCGTCTTCGACGCGGGCAAACGCCACCAGTACGCCGTGACCCTCAGCTTCCAGGACTACGACCTCTGGAGCCACGGCAGCCTGCCGCCTTCGCGCGTCGTCGAAAAAGCGTTCCAGTTCCTGCTCGACCGCGAACCCGCCAGCGCGATCCTAAGCAAGTTCGACTGCTCGGTGATACGACGCTACTTCCCGGAGGTGGATGCGGAACTGCCGAAGATGGGCGGCCCGTAATCCCCCAACAAACTTACTTAGCCCCACGTCGACGACGTGGGGCCTCCCCCGATCTCCCAGGCCAAACCCGACCGCACCCTACCACACCGAATCATCCACCATCCGCAACCGCCCGTTCGGAACATCACCGTAACCTCCGGAAGATTCTCGAACCCCGCCCAAACCACCCACGACCGCCCCGGGTCGTCGACCCGGAGCTAAGTAAAGCGACAACGGAGACGACACACGATGCCGCCACGCCCATACGTCCTGATGGAAGCGAACTACCGCCAGCTCCTGGACAACCCGCCGAACGTCGCGGTGCTGCCCTGGGGCGCGACCGAGGCCCACAACTACCACATGCCCCACGGCACCGACGTCTACGAAGCGCAGCTCCTCGCTGAACACGCGGCGGAAGCCGCCACACAACGTGGCGCAAAAGCCATCGTCCTGCCGGTCGTCCCGTTCGGGAATGATGCGCAGCAACTCGATCAGGTCGCCACCATCAGCATCGGCACCGCGACCGCCGCAGCGATCCTCAACGACGTCGTAGACTCACTGATCAAACAAAACATCGACCGCCTGATCATCCTCAACGCCCACGGCGGCAACGAGTTCAAGCCCCTGGTCCGCGACGTCCAGGCACGCACCGGCATGCTCATCATCGTCGTCAACTTCTGGCAGATGATCCCCGACGTCGTCCAGCCGATCTTCAGCGAATCCGGCAACGGCCCGGGCGACCACGCCGGCGAACTGGAAACCGCCCTGCTGATGCACCTGACCCCCGACCTCGTGCAACTCGATCAGGCCGGCCCCGGCACGATGAACGAGATCGCCCTGAAAACCACCCGCCAACCCGGCGTCTGGACCCCCCGCCCCTGGTCACATACCCACCCCGACACCGGCGCCGGCGACCCCCGAAAAGCCACCGCCGAACAAGGCCAACGCTGCTTTGAGGCGATATCAGAAAAAGTCGCGGAGTTGCTGGTAGAGGTGTCGCAGGCGAGCAAGGGGCAGTTGCCGTATGTGT
>CBDUNP010000097.1:0-9879 GCA_965368605.1 uncultured bacterium
GGGAAGTCGACCCCGAAGTAGCAGCCGTGGCGGATCGGCGGGCAGCTGATGCGCAGGTGGATCTCTTTTGCCCCCGCCCTGCGGAGCTGCTCCATCTTGTACCGGGTCGTCGTGCCGCGGACGATCGAGTCGTCGACCACGATCAGCCGGTGGTCCTTGACGATGTCGGCGACCACGTTCAGCTTCAAACGCACCGCGATCTCGCGCTGGGCCTGGCTGGGCTTGATGAAGGTCCGGCCGACGTAGCGGTTCGGGACGATCCCCTCTTTGTAAGGAAGCCCGCTGGCGCGTGCGTAGCCCATCGAGGCGCTGCGTCCGGAGTCGGGCATCGGGATCACGCAATCGGCATCGACCGGGGCTTCTTCCGCCAGCTTCTCGCCGAGCCGTTCGCGGACGACCTGCACGGTGTCGCCGAAGAGGATCGAGGAGGGGTTGGCGAAGTAGACGTGCTCGAAGATGCAGTGGGCCGGCTGCTGGGGCTCGGCGAACATACGGCTCTCGACGCCCTTGTCTGACAGCGTCACGATCTCGCCGGGCTTGACCTCGCGGACAAACGTCGCGCCGATCGCGTCCAACGCCACCGTCTCGCTGGCGACACAGGGCGCGCCGGCCTCGGTCTTACCCAGCACCAGCGGACGCCAGCCCCAGGGGTCACGCGCCGCCTCGATCCGGTCATCAAACAGGAAGACCAGCGAGTACGCCCCCTGAAGGTGCGGAAGCACCTCGGCGATCGGGTCTTCTTTGGCTAAGTGATGCGACGCCAGCAGGACCAGGATCACCTCGGTATCCGTGGTCGTCTGGAACATGTGCCCACGCGACTCGTACTCCTGCCGGAGCAGGTCGGCGTTGATCAGGTTCCCGTTGTGGGCCAGGGCGACCTGCCCGCCGACGTATTCACGCAGCAGCGGCTGGGCGTTGCAGGACCGGCTGGACCCGGTGGTCGAGTAGCGGTTGTGCCCGATCCCCGCGTTCCCGGTCAGGCGAGCAAGCGTCCGATCGTCGAAGACCTCGGCGACCAGCCCCATGCCCGTGTGTGCGTTGAGTATCCCCCGCTCGGCCACGGCGATCCCGGCCGATTCCTGCCCACGGTGCTGCTGAGCGTACAGTGCTGTGTAACACTTATGCGCGGCATCCGGGTCGTCCCAGATCCCAAAGACACCACACTTATGTTTGGTCTGGTCATCCATATGAGGATTGGCTCGTGGGCCTGAGACCAGACATTAGCGACCGCAGCACAACCGGTCAAGGCTGCGTAAATTACATCGCGATAAAGAGATTAGAATACGCTAACTGGATGACCGGGACTCGTTCGCAAGCTCGGCGACAGACGCACGATCGTCACTGCGGGAGACGTAGTGCAGGTCGATGTATTTTGCGACGTAGTCGATGATGCTCAAGGCTTCAGGGATATCGGGGTTGCTGGTGGTGCCCATCGGCTCGAAGCGCATGCCCTTGAAGCGGCGCACCGCCTCGTCCAGCGGCAGGCCGTACTGGATCGCCAGGGAGAAGGCCCGGCAGTAGGCCTGGATCAGGCCCGAGAGGGTCGAGCCTTCTTTGGACATCTTGATGAAGACCTCGCCGGGCGTGCCGGTGTCGAACAGGCCTAGGGTCAGGTAGCCCTCGTGGCCCATGATCTGGAACTTGTGCGTAACGGATTCACGGACCGGGGAAAGCGTCTGTCGGCTGGCTACCATGCGTATCGGCCCTGTCATAAGATTCACGGGTCTAGTTCACATCACACCCCGGCCCCCCGGCTACCCCCGGCCCGGGAACGCACGATGGCCTGCGATCGGCCAGGTGCCTTGTTATGATCGGACGTTCACCGCCTGAGTCTGTAATTCCTTGCCATGCCGACCACCCAAACCCCGCCTGAACCCGAACACGCCGTCCGCGAACACGTCCAGAGCCCCGCCGGAGTCCGCCGACGGCTGCTGAACTGGTTCGACAAAGCCCGTCGAGACCTGCCCTGGCGGGCCAGACCTGGCCAGACGCCCAACCCGTACCACGCCCTGGTCAGCGAGGCGATGCTCCAGCAGACGCAGGTCGCCACGGTGATCCCCTACTTCGGGCGGTTCATCGTTGAGTGTCCGACCGTGCGGGACCTGGCGGAGGCGGACGAGCAGGCGGTGCTCCGGCTGTGGCAAGGGTTGGGCTACTACCGCCGGGCCCGGAACCTGCACGCCGCCGCGAAGGCGATCGTCAGCGTTCACGGCGGGCGTGTGCCGGACAATGTCGCCGAGCTGCTGAAGCTGCCGGGGGTCGGCCGATACACCGCCGGAGCCATCGCCTCGATCGCCTACAACACCCGCGCCCCGATCCTTGATGGCAACGTCGCCCGGGTGCTATCCAGGCTCTGCCTGATCGACACCCCCACCGACGCGACCCCCACCCAGAAAAAACTCTGGGCGATCGCGGCCGGCCTGGTGCCTAAGGGCAGGCCCGGCGACTTCAACCAGGCCATGATGGAACTGGGCGCACTGGTCTGCACCAAGGCCAACCCGACCTGTGACGCCTGCCCGCTATCAAAACAATGTAAGGCGTTTGAAGCGGATCGGGTCGCAGACGTCCCGGTACCCGCCAAGCGAAAAGCACCCGTGCAGGTCGACCACCACATCCTCGCGGTGTACCGGCGTGGCCGAGTCCTCTTCGAGCAACGCCCCGCCACCGGGCTGTGGTCCAACATGTGGCAACTACCCACAGCGGAAGACCTCAACGACGCCGCCGGCCCGGCCACGCTGCAAGACTGGCTGCAATCCCGCACGGGCCTGACGCTCACCGACCCCACGCGCACCGACACGTTCACCCACCAGACGACTCACCGCACGATTCGTTTCCACCTCTGGCGATCCACCGCCACCGCCGGCCGGCTGCGACCCAGGGCCGGCACCTGGCGCAGCCTGAACGCGATCGACGACCTGCCACTACCAAACCCGCAGCGCAAGGCGGTCACGCTTCTGATAGACATTTGATTTTGTATGTCTGCCCATCGGACTAGGTCAGATGCTCTTCCAGAAACTGCGTCGTCCTGCGTGGCCCCAGGATACCGACGACGTTGTCATCGACGTCCAGTACAGGGATGTGGCGAAATCCGCCTACGGCCATGAGGTTGATCGCCTTAGCCGGACAATCCGTGGCGTAGACTTTCTGTGGGCCGTGGGTCATGTAGGCGGTGATTGGTTTGGGGCGTGAGGACGGGTCGTCTGCGATCTTATTCAACACGTCGCGTGCAGAAAAGATGCCCACCGCCTTACCTTCATGTCGCACGACCACGCTCGAGCATGTGTGCCGCTTCATCATATCCAGTGCGTCCTGCACGGTCGCGCCTATATCGATACACGCCACGGGATGGATCCGCATCTGATCGACCTGTCCCTCACACAACACACGCTCGAACTCATCGGCGTAGACAGGCTGATCGTAATTGCTTAAGGGGTCCTCAAACTCGCCGGGTTCAACAGGGTTCCGTTTGCGTCCCACGATTATGCCCCCTCTCGTTTGTTCATGTGCAGCTTCGAGTCCATCTCCTGTGACTTGATCAAACGCGGGAAGCGTTCGGTGATGTACTCCATCAGCCCCTTCTGCCCCGTCAGGGCCACGACCCGGCCCTTCCCATCGACCACACACACGAACCGCAGGCGTGTCTCCTGCATGCCCTTGACAAGTCGAGAAATCGGATCGGTCATCTTTACGCAACCGGCATCGGTGATAGGGACAATATGGTTTTCGACCGGACCGTCCAATGGCGCGCAGTCACAGATAAGTCTTAATACCTCACGCTCGGTGAACTTGCCTAGCGGCCGGTCATGCTCATCAACAACAAACACACAACCAAGCTGACTCTCACGCATTAGTCCAATCGCGTTCGCCAGTGAAGCCTCCGGCGCAATCGTCACCGCACTTCTAAGCGGTAGCTGATCAATCGTTTCCGTCATGATGTCTTCGCGCAGTCCCATGGCGGCCTCCTGCTACTTGTAACCCTGCTCCCAGTCTCGCCCCGAAAAGTCCCCCGGCCTCAAATCAAATCATATGACATGCCCCGTACTTCCAGTGTAGGGATTCTAAGCTCGCTGGCAAGAGAAAACCAGAGTATCTGGTATTGTGTAAACAACGGGGAAAGAAACCAGGCAGATCGCCGCGTAATAGCACACAACAATTCTATAATTAAACGAGTCCAAACGGCGCAGCCGCCAGGACACACATGCGTTTGAAGATGATTCGAGCGATTACGACCGTTCCGAGCCACCGGCTAGGCGCTGCCGCAGTAACCGTGCCCGTGCGGCGCGTCGGGTCGGGGCGTCCATCTCGCAGCCGGAGATCTTCTGGAGGTGCGCCGATTGAGTCAGCAGGAACAGCTCGTTGATCGTGCGGATGTCCGTGCGGTTGACTCGGCCGAGGTTCACCGCCAGCCGCAGGTGCGACAGCAGCGACAACACCTCTTCGCCGCCCATCACGCGCGCGTGGGTCAGGATCGCCCAGGCCCGCCAGAGCTTGTCATCGAACTCGGCCTCACGGTGACGCATCAGCGCCTGCCTGGCCTGCTGTTCATACGCGATGATCTGCGGGACGATCGTGTTCTGGAAGTCGGCAAGCACTTCTTCCTCGGACTTGCCCAGCGTGGTCTGGTTGGAGATCTGGTAGAGGTCGCCGAGTGCCTCGGACCCTTCGCCGAACAATCCGCGTACGGCCAGGTGCATGTCCCGCGCCGCACGGCGGACCTTGTCGATCTCGCCGGTGATCTTCAGCGCCGGCAGGTGCAGCATCACACTCACACGCAGGCCCGTCCCGACATTCGTCGGGCATGCGGTGAGGTAGCCAAAACGCTTGGCGTAGGCGTAGTCGATCTGGTCTTCAAGCACATCATCGATCCGGTTGATCTGGTCGAAGGCCTCGGATAATTGCAGCCCGCTGCGAAGCACCTGCATACGCAGGTGGTCTTCTTCGTTGACCATGATGGCGAATGTCTCGTCGGCGCCGACCGCGACGGCGCGAGGCGAGTCGTCGGTGGCGCTGGCGTGCTGCCGGCTGATCAGGTGGCGCTCGACGAGTAGCTGCCGATCCAGGGCCGGGCTCTGCGGCAGGTCGACCCAGAGGATGTTGGGCGCGAGCCGGTCGCTGACGATCCGCTCCTTGCAGGCGGTCAAGACCTCGTGGCGCTGGCGCAGGCTGGAGCGTTTAACGAATGGGAAGCCCGCGAGGTTCCTGGCCAGGCGTACCCGGCTGGAGATCACGATGTCGCTGTTCGGGCCCGTGCCTCGCAGCCATTCCCCGGCGTGGTCGGTGTAGTTGGTCAGGTTCAAGAAGCTTCCTCCTCAAACCGGTTGATATCGTCCCGCAGGCGTGCCGCCAGCTCGTAATCCTCGCCGACAACCGCGGCGTTTAGCTGCTTGCGCATCCGCATCAGCATCGCCTGACGCTGCTCGCCGGCACCGGCCCGACGGGGGACCTTGCCGATGTGGTGTGTCCCGCCCTCGTGCGCCCGCTCCAACAGGCTCGACAACGGCTGCTCAAAACTCTTGTAACAGTCCGGGCAACCCAGCAGCGAGTCCTTGCGGAACTGCACGAACGTCAGACCACAATTCTCGCAGGCCCCTTCGGTCGTTCGGCGTTCGGGCTCGTCGCTGCTGTGGATCTTGACAAAGTTGGTCAGCAGCTCGTTGATGGGTGTGTTGATCGACTTAATCGCCAGCCCCTCTTCCGAGGCGTGCTGGTCACACAGGTGCTTCTCGATCTTCTCCCCCTTGATGATCTCAACCGAGTGGTGGGTGGCCTGCCGGGCGCATCTGTCACACTTGTGTTTCAAGTCTTACCCTCGCGGTTCCAACGGGTCCAGAACATCTCAACTTCACCCGGCAGCTTATGCTTGATTCTAAGCCCACACGCGCACGACATCAATACCAAAGCAAACATCGCCGTCCACACGCCCCCACCGACGTTTGCCGCCCCACATCCGCCCCGCCAAAGGCTTTACTCTGACACGGCATCATTATCATCCGCATCTATACCGGCACCCCCTTCTTCGGCGGGTGTTCCTTCATCCACGTCCTCTAACGCCTGATCGGGTTCATCTTCATCTTTCGGCGGGTCTTCCAGCACGGGTAGCAACGCGGCAAATACCTGCAGCTCAGCGGTCTCGGGATCACCTTCAGCCATCTTTTCCATCACCAGACTGACGAAGCTCTGCCGTGTCAGCCCCCTGGCTTCGAGCAGGCTGACAAACGTCTGCTCATCCAGCCCCCACTTGATCTGATCGACCGCCACCGCGACCGCTCGCTGTTTTTGTCGACGCTTGCTCCCGTAATATTCTGAATGCGCGATCAGCACGGAGAACCCCTGCCCCTTAGGCCCCGCCCAACGATCGCCTTCCGTCAGGCCCTGCGTCGGGTAGCCCTCGAGCCGGAGCACGATGCGTTTGTGCCGTTTGTCTTTCTGCCGGTCGATCAGAGCGTCACGGTGCGTGTAGATATAGGCCAGTGACGCCTCCGCCGCGTCGCTGTCTTCTGCCTGCCTGGCCTTGGCGCGATCCGCCCGGTAGTCTTTTTTGTAGACCGCCGGGTCGATCAGGTACAGGTCCTCCACGACCATCGACTTGGGGCCAAGGACCTCGACAACCTCCGCGGACGCCAGGAACCCGTACTCGCCGATCTTGATCTTCGGGATCGGCAACGCGACCGCCTGCGCCTCGGCGATCGGGGGCCGCACGGTCTTGGTCATCACGACCCCATGGCCGCCGACCTTGATCTTCTCCGATAGCTTCGCTTCCACCTGTCGGACCGTCACCCCAGCCGAGCTCGGGTAACGCTTATCAAAACCCGGGGCACAGATAAACTCATCTTCAAACTGAGCGCACCGCTGCGCGTAGACGCGCCAATGGCGTTCCCACAGCCGCTGAACATCCTGCGCCGTGGCCTTCGCCCCCGCCTCCTCTATCGCGAGTGATACGCTCGGCAGCCAGAGCCCCAGTATCACAGCACACATCAATAACGATTGAATCATTCGCACATCAAGACTCCGTTACTTGCCCGCCCCACGGGGTGACGCACTAACCGTCAGCGCCAGGTTTCCGCTGCCGCTGCGGAACCCTTCCAGGTCCAGCGATACATAGAGATACCCCGCCGAGCGCACGCCCTGCGTCACCGCGTGCCGAACCGATTCATCCATCAGCCTGGGCACCTGATCCATCGGCAACTCGATCCGCGCGACCTGGTCGTGGTGCCTGACGCGGAAGCCCTTGAAGCCGAGGCTGCGCAGCACGTCTTCGGCTGCCTCGATCTGACGCAGCAATTCGGGCGTGACTTCGTGGCCGTAGGGCACACGGCTGGCCAGGCACGCCGCGGCGGGCTTGTCCCAATTGGATAGCCCAAGCTCCTGCGCGACCACACGCACGTCCTCTTTGCCGAGCCCGGCCTCGATCAGCGGGGAGATCACCTGAGCCTCATCCGCCGCCACCAGCCCCGGGCGATGGTCGCCCAGGTCGTCGGTGTTGGTCCCGTTGGCGATGTACCGAAACCCCATCTCATCGGTCAGATGTTTGAGCGATTCATATAGATGCGTCTTACAGAAATAACACCGGTCCCCCGCGTTAGCCCGGTAGCCTTCATCATCTTGCTCGCCGGGCCTGACCTCGATCAGCTCCAGGTCCAGGTCCTGCGCCAGCTTGCGGGCGGCTTCCAACTCATGCCGAGGTAGTGATGGCGAGTCCCCGATCACCGCCGGGGCGTTTTCTTTGCCAAGCACCCGCCGAGCCACCGCCGCGACGAGCGTCGAATCCACCCCGCCGGAGAACGCGGTGATGACCCTGCCGCGGGGCAGGATGGCTTGCTCCAGCCGCTTCAGAGGCGTGTTTGGGTCTTGTAGATGGCCTTCGACGATCATGGGCATATTCTAGTCGATGAAAGCATCCAGGGATAAGTGATACAGAGAAAATACTTTATGGCAACATCTCACACCCGCTGCCGATCAGCGTCGACGGCTTGCGACTGCCAGGGGTTGTCGTTCGCCCGGTGACGATACCGTATCCATATGGTTGAATGACTGTCATCTGTGCCACGAAGGCTTGATTATGTGTAACAGCCGTACCGGCGGCAGCGTATACGTCGATATATCATCTGCCTACGAAGCCGGAAGCGGATACCCATGACCAACCGGGAAACAATCAATCTATGAAAACATCACTGCTTAGTATGTTGTGTGCCTTGATCCTCTTGTGCACGGGCCAGCCGTTGTATGCCGCGGAGCCTTCCGATGACCCGGCAGAGACGTTAGACAGATACATCGCAAAACCCGACCCGGCCTACGCCTACCATCTGCGTTCTTCAATTGAACTTCAGGGCATCCAGGCCCATGAACTAGAGCTTGTCTCACAGGACTGGCGGGGCACGAAGTGGGTACATCAGTTAGTGCTGCTCAAGCCCGAGCACTTGAAACACCCCAAGCAGGGGCTGCTGGTCATCGTCGGTGGTTCGTGGCGAGAAAATGAACAGCCGATCTTCCGCCAGGATCGCGAGATGCCCGGCGAGGTGGCGATGTTTCTCGGCGCTGCTAAAGAATTAGGCTCCGTCATCGCGGTCGTCTCGCGCGTCCCGTTCCAGCCGATGTACGGCGGGCTCAAGGAAGACGACTTGATCGCGTACACGATGGATCAATACCTTGACTCGGGTGACGACTCCTGGCCGTTGCTGCTGCCCATGGTCAAGTCGGCGGTCAGGGCGATGGACGCGACGCAGGCTTATTCACGGGACACCTGGGAGGTCCCGATCGAACACTTCACGGTGACCGGGGCATCCAAGCGTGGCTGGACGACCTGGCTGACCGCCGCTGCCGACAAGCGGGTCAACGCCATCGTGCCGATCGTCATCGATGTCCTGAACATAGACGACCAGATGCATCACCAGAAAGACACCTGGGGCAACCCCTCGGAGATGATCTCTCCCTACACAAAGCGGAACATCCTCGAGCGTTTCGACACCCCGCGCGGGCAGCGGATGCTCGAGATTGTGGACCCGTACGCCTACCGTGACCGGCTCGAACACGTCCAGAAGACCGTGCTCCTGGGCACCAACGACCGGTACTGGACCGTGGATGCGGCCAACCTTTACTGGGACGGGCTGGCTGGCGATAAGCGCCTGGTCTACGCACCCAACAGCGGGCACAAGATGAAGCAGGGCATCCTGCACGTATTGGGGAGCCTGACCGCGGCACACGCCGCCGCCGCCGAAGGCCGGGCCCTGCCAAACCCGACGTGGTCGCTGTCACGGGAAAAAGACGGGCTGCACTTTGATATCACCTCTGCGCCCGCGCCGGTCGGTGCGCTGATCTGGTGGGCGGACTCAAAGACCCGCGACTTCCGTAACGCGGTGTGGCAGTCCAAACCCGTAGCGGCCAACACGGAACAACTCCGAGGCGAAGTTCCACGCCCGGCCTCGGGCTACCGCGCCGCCTACATCAGCATGGTCTTCCCCGGCACACCCCCGGGCTTCCACGCCAGCACACAGATCGGCGTGTTCGCCAGCAACCCAGAACATGACCCGCGAGTGGCTCCAAGATAACCTGGTGAGACCGCGATCAAGGCCTAAGCAGGTGTCATGTGAAGCATGTAAAGCCACGAGAATGCGGTGGCTTTTTCTCGGCTCGTGTTGTCCGGGGGAATCAGCCGTCATAACCGATATAACCCGACCTACGAATATAACACACGCCTACGTTTATAAGGCAGGTCAATGACTCTGATTAACACGATCATGTAGCAAAATACACAGCCGACACACCGTGGTACACCATTCGCGTCATCTTGATTGATGCGAAACCTACGAGCCATCTCTGCAACATGGTGCCTGACTGGCCTGCTTCTGGTCGTCGGCTGCCAACAGGCCCCCGCGCCGGTAC
>CBDUNP010000098.1:0-9862 GCA_965368605.1 uncultured bacterium
ATCGAGTTCGACGGCCAGCCGATGCCGGACAAAGTCACGGGCCCGATGTTTCAACAAATGATTCAGGGTCGACGGGCTGGGGACACGATCGACCTGACGATTGTGCGCAGCGGGGTCGTCGACCGTATCGAAATGACACTGAGCAATTCTCAGGCGCTCGGCGAGGTGTATCATAGCAGCGGAGTCGTGCTGAACAGCCCATACCGCGAGCAGTGGGCGAAGACACGCGAGGCGATGCTGTCGCTTATTAATAATGAGCCGCAGCGAGATGACGACGTAATACTGCCCGAGCGTGATACAACGCCGTAGCGATTTCCGTGGCATTCATTCACTTTCAAGCCTGGCCTCAAATTGGATTTGCTGACCCTCCACAAGACGGTCACATTCGATCGTGACGTCATTCCCCCTGCCGACGTGTGCCACCTGACAAACCCGTTGCTCGCCGGGAGCCAGGCCGATCAACGTGGTGCCGGATCGGATGCCTGCAACCGCGGGGTAGGCGTCGTAGTAGATCGGGGCGACACCGGTATTAGTAACGGTGATGAGCGAGTGCTCTTCATTGGTTACGTATCTAGTAATGAGGAATCGGTAACCGGTCGCCATACCCGCTTCGCGGATGCGGTCTGTTTTCTGGTAGCTGAATTGATTGTTTGCAAGCATGTAGGTTATGTGAAACCGTCTGGCGGCGTGCTCAAAGCTCTCTCCGTGCGGGCCGTCGGGTGACAGGGCGTGCTTCTGATCGTGCTGGTTGTAGTAACTGAACTCCCCGCCGGCGGGCGAGGTCTTGAATCGGTCACGGCCGAAGAAATCCCAGCAGGCTTCGTTGTATTCATTGTGTGCCGCGTGCATAAACGAGTCGTCGAAGAGCCCGAAGCTCAGACGCAGTAGATCCGGCTCATCTGCAAAAGGCGTACGTACCGCCTCGGCGGCATCGATAGAGATGTTCCACGGCGTGCGTTGAAATGCTTCGGCCAGGTGCGTAAAGAACTTAGCCTGAAACGTCTTATCTGGAAATGTATCACCAAGTTCCATCGGACCGTCGTAGATATGATACTCTGCCCAGAGCCCGAAGCCGACCTGTAAAAACGCGAGCCGTGGATCATCGTCATACCGTTTCGCAAACTCGGTGTAGAACTCTAGCGTAAACGCCTGAAGCGCCGGGTGCGACCAATCACAGAACGCGGTATCCTTGCCTTCACTCTTGGCAACGACCTCTTTGTAATCCGGCAGTTTTTTTATTGATGCCGGGACTGCGGTCTGGTCGTATCCCGGGTAGACGAAGCGGAATCGGAGGATCGCCTGATGACCCCGCGAGGCGATACGGCCCAGCAGCTCATCGACAGGCGACCAATCGTAGCGGCCATCCGTATCGACGATCTGGCTGTAGAGCATGTACGAAAACTCGAGCTGTATCGCGTCGGACCCGGCGTGCTCATGATCGTGCCAGACGACCATTCCGGTCATGGGCTGGACGTGATCGATGGAGGATTTGAGCGGGAGCGGATGCCAGCCCTCTGCTTTTAATGGGCAAGAAATCATCGCGATGATGCTGACGACGGCACAGGTAAGCTTGAAATACATCGGGGCATCCTCTTGATGGGACCTATCGATATGAGCCTGACAATAACCGCGATCCGACAGGGTTCGCCCGGCTTAGTCACTTCGGATCGGCATGGATTATACGCCATGACTGGTGGGCGCAGAGATCGCACTTGTTAGAGACAACCCAACCGTTACAGACGGACCTTGTGTGTCGCATATAAACCATTTACAGCAGCGGGGGTTTTGCGTCCGTATTGGTTATATCGTCTGTTTAGCATGAGATAACCCTGGGTGGGATAATAGGAACGCTGTGGCAAGGTCCGCCGAGTTGGCGGAAGCTGGAGAATATGATGAAGTCGTGGTGGAACATGTTAGCGTGGTCGTTCGCGGTGTCGGCGGTGGTGTATGCCGCGGTCGGGCCGGGAATGGGCGTGCTGCACAGCAACCCGCTTGCGTGCGTGGGCGTCGGCCTGATCGGGCTGGGGCTCTGTATGGATCGTCGGCGCGCACTAGTGCCGGTGAAGGCCCCGCGGGATCAGCACCGCTGAATTACTCCTGGAACATCCCACAAAGAGGCGCAAGAAAAAGCCCACGTTCTGAGAACGTGGGCTTCGTTGTTATTTAATAAGTCTGCAAGGTCGGGGAGGCATATTACCTGTCAACGGCTGTTCGAGTAGTCCAGCAGAGCCTTGTATTTTGGTGCCTTGTTAATAGACTGGTCCATAAAGTCCAGTTGGCCCCAGGCACCGAACTTGTCGGGCTTCTCGACGAAGTTGAACGCGGTGAACAGGGTCCCGCCGGCCTTATCAAACTCGCGGAGGTTAGAGATGTAGGCGTCGTACATCTTTGGGTGTTTTTGCATATTCAGGAACGCACGGGCGTAAGACGGGTTGCCGCCGTTGGCGGTGTAGTGCTGTCCGCCCTCGTAGCCGACCAGGGGAATGTTCCGGCCTAATTTGCGGGACCACCGCCGGGTCAGTGCGCCGTGGTCCTGATAGTGCTTACGGACCTTGCGGGTCATGTCGTAGAGCGCCTTGTCCAGCAGTTCATCGGGGGTCGTGCGGGAGGTCAGCTTGCGTTCTTCGTCTCTACTCAGAGCGAAGTAGGTAGAGCAGGAGATGGCGTCGAACTCCCCGTTGAGCTCGTTGGTCAGCTGCTCGGTGACCCAGACGTTGTCCTTCTGCGCCACGGCACATCGGATGACCCGGCCGCGTTGATTGCCGAAGACGTCCATCCATATCTCGAAGTCGCGGTCGGCCTCCTCGGCCCAAGTCGCGTTGAACTCGGAGCTGAGCGATCGGCCGTCGGAACGGGCGCGGACCCAGTCGTGCTGAGGGAACTGGGAGTTCCATATCTCGTTGGACCATTCGACGTAGACGTTCAGGTCTTTACGCAGGCGGTTCTTAACAAGCTCGGCGAACTTTTCGACATAGCGGTCGTTGGCCTGGTGGGGCATGCAGAACCAGGGATCGGCTCCGAGCTCGTTACACAGGTCGATCATATATTCGATGGCTGCGCCGTCGTCCGTACCCTGGGTGTAGTAATCAGCCCTGGGGCGGTCGGACCAGCTCGTGACATTCGAGCCGTTGATACGCTGCCAGTCCATGAACCGGATCACGCTGAACGGCTTGAGGCGTTTGAGGTACAGCGGGTGGAAAGCGGAGCGCGCGTCCTCGAACCCAGGCAGCCAGACCCGGACGTTGCGCACGGGGTCGTTGGGGTTGGACTTATCGATACGCAGGTAGATACCGAGGTTGCTTGGCTTGACCTGAGCAACGATACGGTTCTTGCGTTTGGTGACGACCCGGGCGTCGAAGTCCATCTCGACATCGCCGTCCCCGTCCCAGGTGCAGATGTATTGGCCAGCTGGGTAGGCGCCCTTGGTGTCGGCGTACATGATGGTGTGTGCGGCCTGCCCGGCGCGGAGGATGGGCCAGCCCTGCGCGTTGAGCTTGAGTGATTCGCCGGAGTCCCAGGGGTCGCTGCCGCCGGAGCGCGTCGGGAGCCAGTCACGGGACTGCTTCATCGCATCAACAAAGACCCACTCGCGTGTGTAGAACGTCACCTCGGCAAGGTTAATGCCCAGGAAGCTCTTGCTCTTAGGCGTCGGGGCCGGTGTGGGCGTCGGCTTCGGCGTGGGTTTGGGGGTCGGCGTAGGGGTCGGCGTCGGCTTGGGTGCCTGCGAGGGCGGGCGGGCGATCTTGAACGTGATGGTTCGGCTGTGCGTGCGTTCTTCGCCGGAGAAGGCGATGACGCGGAGTGTGTAACGGCCGACGGGCATCTTGCTGACGTCCCATTCGCCGTCGTCACCGAACATGATATAGGGCGCGGCCTGCTCGACATCATAGATCGCCTCGGGGCCAGAGACTTTGAAGACGACCTTGGATGGCTCGCCCCCGACGACGTCGGCCGTGATCTTAACAGGCTTGGTCAGGACATCGTCGTTATTGATCCCGATGACCCGACGGATGCGGATGTTCCGTTCGATCCTGAACGGGAGGGTGCGTGTGTGTGCGGCGATGTCGCCGTCGTAGGCGGTGACGCTGATGGTGTAATCACCGACGGGCAGTTCGTTGATATTCCAGTTTTCACCGTCGCCAAATAGATAGTACGGGGCCTTGCGATCGGTGTCTGTCAGATTCTGGGGGCCCTTGATATCGAATACGACCTTGGAGGGCGTGCCGCCACGGATTTTCGCTTCGACGGTCGTGGGGCGTGTCAGCGTGAGGTCGCGGTTGATGCCGATGATGCGCGAGACTTTCAGCGAAGTACCGATGCTGAAGTTGATGGTGCGGAAGTCGATCACCCGGTGGTCGCGAATGAGGTAGGCGGTAAGCTTGTACGCACCCGATTCTGCCTTGGAGGTGTCCCAGCGGTTGCGGTGCTCGGCCAGGAGATAAGGTGCATCGTCCGCGGTCGTCGTGAAGGAGGTTGGGCCTTCGACGTGATATCGGACGGAGTATTCGGCATTATCGTTGATGCCAGCAACTTTGGTCTCGATGCGCATTTCGCCGGTGACGGCCTGCCCCTCACGGATGCCGGCGATGCGTGTGATCCGCGCCGCCTCAGCGGTGCTGACGCCCAGCAGCAGCATGCACAACAAAACGATTGACGTGAAGCTTCCATTCTTACGCGATTGAGCTAACAACATAAATACCGATTCCTCTGGGTTTCAGCAGCGCTCCGCGCTGCCTGGTGTCCTTTGGCTTAACTAACCAAATAGTCCGTCAGGTTGTGGGGCCGGGGGAGGCCCTTGGGGGTACGATTCTGGTGAGCGTGTCCCGGTGAGTTTGAGCGGGTAGCTCATCGTTCCGGGGGCTGCACCTGAGTGGCCGTGTGCCGGGTGGGCTGGCCTTGTAGCATGCCCGTCTGGGGTATCGACGACCATGGGTCATCGGTCGGCAAAACAAAAGCGACCCCCTTTTGGGTTCCGATAAATATAGCTACTAAGTTCGCGCTAAGTTCCCCAATATGCCATTTTTCCCGTAATATGAAGGTAAAACACTAGGCATTGGGGTGAATACCCCCAACCCCTGAAAGCCGATTGGTTGCGGCGCAACCCGTCGAATAAAAAGCACATCAGCACGGATGATCTGTTTAGTGGAACACTGCGTCGGACGGCGCAATAAAAGATAGAGAAACACCTTATGCCCGAGCTGCAAGACAAGCGCGTCCTGATCTTTGTGGGAGACGATTACGAAGACATGGAGCTTCAGTATCCTAAGTACCGTTTATTAGAAGCCGGTGCGGAGGTTGTGGTCGCGGGGCTTGAGGCGGGTGTTACCCACAAAGGCAAGTACGGTTATCCACAAGTTTCCCAGAAGCGGGTCGCGGACCTGCGTGCTGAGGACTTCGACGGGCTGGTGATCCCCGGCGGGTGGATGCCTGACAAGCTGCGCCGGTACGACGAGGTCAAGCAGATCACACGAGATATCCACGCGGCGGGGAAGTGCGTGGCGTCGATCTGCCACGGGCCCTGGATCGATATCTCTGCGGGGATCGTGAAGGGCGCGACCTATACCAGCACGCCCGGGCTGACCGACGACCTGATCAATGCTGGCGCCACCTGGGTGGACAAGCCCGTAGTGATCCACGAAAACCACGTCACAAGCCGACGGCCTGACGACCTGCCCGATTTCTGTCGGGGTATTTTGGAGGTGATGAGTCGATGATGATGAAACACACGGTTATATGTTTATGGGTGTTGCTGATGATGGTTGTTCCGGTTCACGCACAATCTTCGCAAGCAGCAGACACGGAAGCGAACAACGAGGCCGACGCCAACACGATGCAAACCGAAGCCGACGAGCAAGCCCTGCCGCCGATCAAGATGATGAGTTTTAACATCCGTTGGGGCGGTGCAGCAGATCCGCCGAGCGTGTGGTCTGATCGGCGTGAGCGCGTGATGGACACGATCAAGGCCTACGACCCGGACATCCTGGGCGTGCAGGAGTCGATCCTTCGACAGTCCAAGTATCTGCGCGACAACCTAGACGGCTACATCTTTTTCGGCGCGGGCCGAGACAACGGCGTGCTGGCGGGGGAGATGTGCGCGATCTATTACCGCAGCAGCCGGTTCCGTCGTGTGGGTGGCGGACACTTCTGGTTAAGCGAAGAGCCGGACACCCCTGGGAGCTACGGCTGGGGCGCGGGATATCCCAGGATCGTGACCTGGTTACGCCTGCGCGACAAACACGATGGGCGTACGTTCATCATCACCAACACACACTTTGATAACCGCAGCAAGAAGGCGCGGCTGAACTCAGCAATCTTTCTGCGAGAAAAGATGACCGAGATCGCGGAAGGCGAGCCGGTGGTGATTATGGGGGACTTCAACTGTGATGAGGATTCCAAGCCATACGCCGAGCTGCTGGGGCTGAAGGAGGGACAGACGCCCTGGCTGATCGACTCGTACCGCGCAGCCCACCCCGAACGCAGTGACCAGGAGGCAACCTATCACGGATTCCGCGGCAAGACCGAAGGCAGCCGAATCGATTGGGTGCTGCATACGCCTCATTTTCAAACACTTACGGCAACGATCGACACGACCCACGTGGGCCTGAAATACCCCTCAGACCACTATCCGGTCACAGCAAACCTGTTAAGAATCGATGAGGCCCCCGCGACTCCGGTTAACTAATAAGGCGTTTTCAGCCGGTAAAGCCGTATTTTTGTTGACCGGGCGGGAAATATGCTTACCCTAATCAGGACGTGACCAGGCCCAAGCCTCCCCGGCTTATTCGAGGCCGAGACGCCACGCTACCGATAATATGATGTCGGACGGCTTGGAATCAGGGCGGATGCCCCCCTACCCGTGTCACTCACTGAGGTAAGTACTCATGCGTATGGCTTATTTATTGATAGGCGTTCTGTTCACCACAGCGGCGCTGTCGGGATGCGGCGGGGGAGGCGGGACGGACCCGTATAGCTTCCTGCGCAAGCCCGCGTCGAAGCGCACCGTGGCGACATCAGACGATTACCGTGTCATGAGTTTTAACCTGCGGACCGCCACCTTCATCGACGCGACCAACCACTGGAACCATCGCAAAGACCTGGCGGTGCAGTCGATCAAGAAGTTTTCGCCGGACCTGCTGGGAACGCAGGAATGCCAGGTTTCACAAGCGCGGTACCTCAAGTCTCACCTGCCGGGGTATCAGTTCGTCGGCGCCGGCCGCAACAACGGCAAAGAAGACGGCGAGATGTGCGCGATCTTCTTCCGCAGCGACCGGTTCGTGAAGCTGGACGAGGGGCACTTCTGGTTGAGTGAGACGCCGGACCGGCCCGGGAGCAAGAGCTGGGGCTCGGCGTTTAAGCGCATGGTCACCTGGGTCAGGCTCGCGCCACGCGACGGCAACGGGCGCGCGTTCTACTTCTTCAACACGCACATGGACAACAGCTCGGAGATGGCTCGCGTGCAGGGCGCGTGGCTGCTTCGGCGTAAGATCGATCAGATCGCCGACGGCCGACCCGTCATCGTCACCGGAGACTTCAACACCGATTCGGACACCACGCCTTATCAGCTTCTGGTACGCGGCCCCCAGGACTGGCGCGGGTACCTGATCGACTCGTATCGGCAGATCAACCCGGTGCCCGCTTCCAATGAGGGCACACGCCACAGCTTCCACGGCAACACCAGCGGTGACCGGATCGACTGGATCATCTCAACCAACAACTTCACCACCGTAGACGCGCGGATCGACCGCACCCACTACAACGGGCAGTACCCGTCGGACCATTTCCCGGTCACGGCGGTGCTGAAGCTGCGCCAGGGCTCACAGTACGCAGGACACCGCAGCGCGTACGTTGGCGGGTCGTGATTTCATCTTCAACCCCTCGATCGAGGGGGCACGCTATGCCAGCAGAGCCGGGAACCGAGGGAGCGACGAGATAAACATGTGTGATCACATCTGAACCCGTCTTCGGGTGGTTGCGTATCATGTTCACTAATGTCGATCATTCAGACAAAGCAACTGACGCGGACATACGGACGGCACCGAGGCGTGCAGACGCTGAGCCTGGATGTCCCGCAGGGTTCGGTGTACGGATTCCTCGGGCCCAACGGCGCGGGGAAGACCACCACGATCCGCGTCTTGCTTGGGTTTCTTAGACCAAGCGACGGCGAAGCGAATATCTTCGGTAAAGACTGTTGGCGAGACGGGAGTAAGATCAAACAAGACGTGGGGTATCTCCCGGGCGACTTTCGCCTGTACCATTGGATGACGGGGCTGGCAGCACTGAGGTGGGTCGGCCAAGTGCGTAGGTGTGACGTATTGACACACGGGCGTGAGTTGTCGGAAGCGTTCGGGCTGGACCTTAGCCGGCGCGTGCGCGAGATGTCGCGCGGCACACGGCAGAAGCTGGGGCTGGTCCTGGCGATGGCGCATCAACCCAAATTATTGATCCTTGATGAGCCGACCGCGTCGCTGGACCCGGTGATGCAGCAGTGCTTGCAGAAACGTCTACGTGCGCTGGCAGACAACGGGCACACGGTTTTTTTCTCAAGCCATACGCTCAGTGAAGTGGATCGGCTTTGCGACCGGGTGGCGATCGTGCGTGAGGGGGAGTTGGTGACGGAACAGTCTTTGGAAGCCTTGCGCGCCTCGGCGGGGCATCGGGTGATGATCCGTTGGCGGGATGAGATGGCGGCGGAGATTCAGCCGCCTGAGTTTTTGAAATCGGCACACCGAGACGGGTTGACGCTGACCGCGGACCTGGATGGGCCGGTGGAGCGATTTATAAGTTGGATGCAGGGGCAGGACTACGACGACCTGTCGATCGGGCCGCCGGACCTGGAAGCGTTGTTCCACCATTTCTATGAGAACGGGGGCGGGGCTTGAACCGAGGTCTGTTATACAAGTCGATCCGTGAGGTCTGGCCGGCGACGCTGTTGTGCGGGCTGCTGGCGGCGGCCTTCGAGGGGCTGGTCGCGGTGATCTTCCCGAACATCCAGCAGCGGATGGGGGCGCAGGTGATGAGCATGGAATTCGTAAAGCGCATCGTCGAGGGGATGCTGGGGACGAAGATCGCGGACCAGCTTGGGCCCGAGATCCTGCAGGCGGTGCCTTGGGCCCATCCGATCTTGTTGGCGATCGTGTTATCACACGCATTGATCAGCTGCACACGACTGCCCTCGGGGGAGGTGGACCGTGGGACGATCGATGTCGCGCTGGGGCTGCCGATTACGCGGTGGCGATGGATGTGGACGGACACATTGGTGTGTGTGCTAGGCTCAATGACTGTGATCGGGATGGCGCTGATTGGCAGCTATGTGGGCTCGTCGATTGCGGAAGGCGATCGTGGGCTCTCGCTTTCGGTCGCGGCGATGATCTATGTCAACCTGCTTGGGCTCTGCCTCGTGTTCGGTTCGGCGGCGTGGCTGCTTTCATCGCTGGGGGATCGACGAGGTAAGGCGATCACGATGGCCTTTGTGCTGATCGTGGTGTCGTTTCTGGTCAGCTACCTCGAACAGCTCTGGGACCCAGCGGGGTATGTATCCTGGCTGAGTGCGCTGTCGTACTACCGGCCATTGGTTATTCTGCGAGATGGTGCATGGCCGGTGGGCGATCTAATGGTTTTGTATGGCGCGGCGGCAGTGCTTTGGGGGAGTGCGGCAGCGGTATTCTGTCGACGGGATTTGTGCACGACGTGACAGGGACGTGTTTTACTATTGCAACAATGGGCTAAACGGCAAGCCCGCATGCCACACGTCCGGCAAACAGAATCAGGCAATCAGTTCGGATATGCTCTGGACGATCCGGTCGGGCGTGACGGTTGAATCCGGGGGCAGGCCGGTGCCTCGCCAATCGACCCAGATGCCCTT
>CBDUNP010000099.1:0-9778 GCA_965368605.1 uncultured bacterium
CCGGACTCTCCAGCTCCCCATGACGCCGACGACTGTTCCATCTGCCTGACCCTGTTGCACACAACCGCCACGCCGCTGGACCTGGCGCGGGTGAATGTAGATGTGACAGACGCCGGGCGGTTGGTGTTTGTTGCTTTGGATAGCCGAGTCCTTGGCCGATCTATCCACGCCCCGACCGGTCGCGGCCCGCCTGCTTTTCATATCTGATCCCGCTGTGTTCCCGGTCCGTTTAATTAATCATCCTGAATAAGAGGTGCATGATGCGCCGACGCTTCGCGTTCACGCTCATTGAGCTGCTCGTGGTGATCTCGATCATCGCGCTGCTGATCGGCATCCTGCTGCCCGCGCTGGGCGCAGCCCGCCAGTCGGCCAAGGCGATGCAGTGCCTGTCGAACATCCGTCAGATGGAGATCGCGCATCACGCATACTCCGTGGACAACGACGGGCGATTAATCCGGGCGAATCTGGCGCATGGCGGCGTCTCACACGGGGCGTTTGAGCCCTGGTTTGTGACGCTCAGGACCTACTACGGGACGGAGCTGGTGGCGATGTCGCCGCTGGATACCAGCCCGCACTGGGGCCCATCACCGCAGGGCGACCCGATCCCCGGCGCACCGGCGGATCAGCGGCGCAGGACCAGCTACGGGATCAACAATTTTCTCGACGTGAGCACCGTGCCCTGGGGCCCGGGCTTCTCCACGCCGTTCCGCGGGCACACGATGGACTCGGTGGTCCAGCCCACCGCCACGGTGCACTTTTTGATCATGGCGTTTGAGGGTGAGTATGCCGGGGCGGACCACCCGCACGTCGAGAGCTGGCTGAACCACCCTTCGCCTTCGTTTAAGGCGCAGCAGCAGGTCCAGATCAACGCGGTCCGCGGTGAAGCCGGCAGCGATGAGGCGATCAGCAACTGGGGCTTCCTCGACGGGCACGCCGAGGCAAAAAGCTTCGGCGACCTGGTCACCGACCTTACCTACAACAAGTTCGATCCGGCTGTGGCACGCTGAGTTGCCACGGCACTTTGATGTTTACTTTGAATTGTTTTTCTTCTTTTATTTTTTGGAAAGAGATGCATTATGAAACCTATATTTACAGCTCCTGTTCTGGCGACTTTATTACTGACGGCTGGGGCGGCCCAGGCCCAGCACGCCGACGCGCTGCTGGTCATCACCCCTGGCGACCAGCTTGTGACGGGCTTGTACGACTTTGGCAGCAACACCCTGGTCAGCACGGACACCCACGTCCTCGAAGGCGAGTTCGATGCCTTTGGCACTATTGATGAGCCCGGGTTCAACGCGCTGTCCAGCGGCAACGCGCAGCTCCCCGCCGGTTACTCGACCCTCCCCGGGAGCACCGCCGTCGACTTCGTCGGCAAGGCGTTCTCCATCGGTGCGCAGACCAGCAACCTCTGGTTCTGGGACGCCACCGGCCCGGTGGTCTTCACCCCCGTGACCGACGGCACGATCCTGAACGTGTCCAAAGCCCCGGCGGTGTCTTTCAGCGCCAACCTCGACGGTTCCGCCAGCGACGTGCCCGGCTTTACGATCGACACCACCGCCGCCGACGGGTTCCTGCACAAGCACATCGACTTCTCCATCATCGATGCGACGACGGCCGCGGAAGGTTTTTACCTCTGGTCGTTTGAAATCAGCGCCGGCTCATACACCAGCGATCCGGTCTACTTCGTCCACGGCCTGGGCGACCACGACGAAGAGCTTCACGAAGAAGCGATCGAATACGTCGAAACCAACATCGTCCCCGAGCCCGCGTCATTAGCGATGCTCGCATCCGGCGCGGTGTGCCTGCTGAGGCGCAAGCGATAAGCAGCCGACACAATCCACGTTTATAAGGCCGCCCGGGGGCGGCTTTTTTATTGAATTAAATGTGCTGGCGGCCCTTAGCGGATGTACGCACTTCCAACGATAAATACGGCAGGGAGGCGGATCGGTTTATCTCACGGCCACAGCTCTTCGCGCTCGACCAGGGGGCTTCTTCCCGGGTGTTTTTTGTTCTTGGCCCAGGTCAGGGCGTAGCGCCAGGACTTCAGGTTCCAGCAAGTGCATGAGAGCCGAAGGGCCTGGAGGTATTGCTTGTCGCGCCAGCGGAGGGCGGCGCGCATCAGGCGGGTCTGTTGTTCGATGGTGGCGAGCGCCGGCGGGCGTGTGCCGGACTGGATCATCGGGCGCAGCAGTTCCTTGAGCCGAAGGATGTCGTGGTCCATCAGCTCGGGGTTGTCCTGCATGATCGTCGTGCCGGTCTCGTGTCCCCAGTGCTGGTCGATCAGTGGTTCGTTCAGTAGCAGGACGCCGCCGCGCGCGATGAGGCGGTAGAGCCACCAGGTATCGTAGGCGGAGTTCATGTCGCCGGGGTTTTCCCAGAGCACGCCGGACTGGATGTCTTCCCGGCGGACCAGGCACTGCACGGGCGTGCCGACTTCAAGGTCCTGCAGGTACGCGGCGAGCAGGGCGTCGTCGGGCGCGAGGTACTCGAGTGTCGAGGCCGCGCCGCGCAGGCCGGGCTTGCTTAGCTCGTTGTTCAGGTAGTTGTCCGCCAGGCAGATCAGGACCGAGGCCTCGGGTTTCTTGAGTGTCGCCAGGAGCATACGCTGCAGGCAGCCGGGCTTGAGCGCGTCGTCGTCGTAGAGCGGTTTGATCCACGGCGCGCGTGCCTGACGGAGGACGTAGTTGTTGTTGGGGATCTGCCCGTGGTCTTCGGGGTTGCGGACGATGCGGATGCGTCGGTCTTTGGCGGCGATCTGCCGGAGGTACTGCCAGGTCGGGCCGGGCGGGTCTTCATCGTCGGAGATGACCAGCTCCCAGTCGGTGACGGTCTGAAGCATGACGCTCTTGACCGCGCGTCGGATCATGTCCGGCCGCTTGTACGTCGGCATGACGATGCTGAGGGCCGGAATTTTGCTGGAAGACTCACTCATAGATAGGGCCACAGTATAACCGCGAAGACGCAAAGTCTGCTAAGCCGGAGGGGAGAGTGTCCGCGGATTGCGCAGATTCTTACTCGGGGCGGGGGGTATATTTCTAAATCTGCGTCATCTGCGCAATCTGCGGATACGTCTTCTGGCCTTTGCGCTCTTCGCGCCTTCGCGGTTCATCCCTACCCGTTCGGGAGCTTGTCCGCGTCGGGGGCATCGTTGAGGATGCGTTCGGCCAGCAGCATGGCCCGGCCGATGGCCTGGTCCATGTCGAAGTAGCGGTACTCGCCGAGCCGACCGCAGACCAGCAGGCCCGGGGTGTTGTCCGCGAGTTGGCGGTACTCGCGGTAGAGCTCGGCGTTCACGTTGTCGGGGAAGGGGTATTCGTACTGCCCGTCGTCGGTCGGGGTGAAAGGGGTCTCGGTGGTGAGCAGCGTGCCCTGGATCGGCGCGGCCTCGTCGGGGTGCATCATGTGCTTCCACTCGAGCGTGCGGATCGCCGGGCCCTGGTCGTGCATCGGGGTGTTGACCTGGCCGCAGGGCTGGGCCTGCTTCGTGTCGGGGTGGTAGGTGTGGGCGCGTTGCTGTCCGCGGTACTTGAGTTTGCCGAGCGTGTAGTTAAAGGCGGCGTCGATCGGGCCGGTGAAGACGGTGAGTTTTTTCGGGTCCACCTCGGCCTTGCGTTCGAGGTAGTCAAAACCCAACTCGACGGGGATACCTTCGGTCATCTGCTGCATCAGGTAGGCGTAGCCTTTCAGGGGGATGCCCTGGTGCTTGCAGTCGGGCTTGAGGACGGGTTCGTCGTCGGCCCGGACGTCGAATCGCTTGCAGAGGTCCGCGGTCAGCGTGTGTGCCGGGACGCCCCATTGTTTCTCGTTGTATTCCTTGATGAACTTCTCGTAGATCGCGCGTGGCATCAGCGACAGCGCGGCCTCCTCGAAGTTGGTCGGCGTGCCGGTGAACTCGGGTGTCCAGTCGACGCCGATGTGCTTGGCGATGTAGCTCGCGGCGATGGGCCAGTTCTCGTGTTTGCCGTCGACGAGTGTTTTCAGCGAGGCGCGGTAGGTATAGAACTCGGCGAAGCGTGTGACGAAGTCCCAGATGCGGTCGGAGTTGGTGCGGAAGTAGTGTGGGCCGTAGGTGTGCACGCGGATGCCCGAGGCGTGTTTGTGGTCGTGGACGTTCCCGCCGACGTGGTCCCGGCGATCCACAATCAGGACATCCCGCCCGGCGTCCTGCAGCGCCCGCGCGATGACGCTGCCTGTGAGTCCCGAGCCAACGATGAGGTAGTCTGGTGTGAGCACGTTCCGCCTTGTGATTGTCCGTGTGTCTGTGAACAGGACATCATAGAGAAAAATCGGTGAACCTTCGGGCCGCAGGGCGTGTAGTAAGTGCATCGTCACAAGGCGGGGGGGTTATGAGGGCACAGGCGGTGTAGCCGGGGCCGGGCTGTATCATGTGGTTCCCAAGGGGTGGGCCGATCGGACCGATATTTTCATGGTGGTGAACGAACTGCGAAACACGCTTCTTATCGGCCTGACGGTGGTATCGCTGGCGACGGCCGCGTGGTGGCTGGACCCGCAGGCCTCCGAGGCGCAGCTCCCGGTGGACGGGCGGGACGCCCCCGTTGAGCCCGAGCTCCCCGAAGAAGACCTGGACCCGGCGGACAGGCCCGACACGCCTCCGCTCAAACCCGCTGTCGTCGAAGCCCGCCCCCCCTCGCTGCATCACCTCTTAGGCATCGACACCGCCCGCGCCCGGTTAGGCAAAGCTATCCCCACCGGCGAGGGCATCACCGTCGGTCACGTCGAGCTGAACCTCGGCGGGTACCTGCCGGACACCAACGCGGTTCAGTTCCGGGGCGTCACCTTTGTCGAACGCTCCGGGCCTTCCAAGGTCTCGGGCCACGCCAACTCCACCGCGCGCGTGATCTACGGGCTGACCGGCCTGGCGCCCGGGGTCAGTGTCGTGCATTGCTACGGATCGCGCGACTGGATGTCGCTTGGGTATCTCAACGCGGGCTCCGCCCAGCCGCCGACCGGCGGGCCGATGCGCGTGCTGACGCACTCCTGGGTCAGCGATGCGCCCAACGCGATTGATGTGCTCCGCCGGATCGACTGGCAGGTCGACGTGCACGACACGATCGTCTGCGCCGGGGTGAACAACGGCCGACACACACCCGTGCCTTACCTCCTGGGCACCGCCTACAACGTCATCGCCGTCGGCACCGCGCAGCCCAACGGGTCCAGCGGCGGGTACACGCGCATCGAGACCCGTGGCCGAAGCAAGCCCGACATCGTCGGCCCACGCGGCCTGACCAGCTTCACAACCCCCGCGGTCGCCGCCTGCGCCGCGCGACTTCTGCAAGCCGCCGATGAGATGACCGAACACGCCCACCGCGCCGGCAAGGCCGAGGTCATCAAGGCCGTGCTGCTCTGCGGCGCGGTCAAGCCCGAAGGGTGGCAACCACAGGCAGGCAAACCGCTGGATGAACGTTTAGGCGCAGGCGTCCTGCACTTCGACAACAGCCTGCAGGTCCTGCAGTCCGGCCCCGCCGGCCCCGGGCGGCTGCCCCGACGCATGGGCTGGGACTTCAACGAGATCCAGCCCGACCAGACACACGTCTACGAGTTCCAGACCCAGGCCCCGATGGGCGAGGCCTCGATCATCCTTAACTGGCACCGCCGGATCACCGGAGCACTGGCGGACAGCGAGGACCGTGGTGGCGCCAGCAGCTGGTACGGCGCGCCGCGCATGGCCAACCTGAACCTGCGACTGATCCACACCGACGACGCCGGCGACGAACACGAGCTGGCCGTCAGCCAAAGCCGGGTCGACAACGTCGAACACATCTACCTTAAAGACCTCGCCCCCGGCCGATACCGCCTGGAGGTCTCCCGGACCGACCATGTCCACGACGAACCCTGGGACTACGCACTCGCCTGGCGTGTGGAGCTGCTGGAAGCGCCCGCGGAGTGAGGATGACGTATTCTTGGGGCCGAATATGAAACGCGCCCTCCAACTTGTGTTTATCGTCTCAACCCTCGGCCTGACCTGGTTGGGGATGATGATCGTGCATGAACTGGGGCACGTCATCGGGGCATGGATGTCTGGGGGCAACGTCGAAAAAGTTGTGCTGCACCCGTTATCGTTTTCGCAGACGGTGTTGTCACACAACCCACACCCTTTGTTTGTGGTCTGGTCCGGCCCGGCCTTTGGCGTGTTGATCCCGTTTGTCTTATTGGTAGTTATGCACTTCGCCAAAGCACCCGGCACGAATCTGGTCCGTTTCTTTGCAGGATTCTGCCTGATCGCCAACGGCGCGTATCTGGGGTTGGGCGTGTTCGATGCCGTGGGTGACGCCGGCGATATGATCGAACTGGGGGCGAGCCCGTGGATGCTGTGGTTTTTCGGTATCGTTACTTTGCCGACAGGTTTCTGGTTGTGGCATGGTCTGGGTCCAAGGTTTGGGTTGGACGCTGCCGGGAACCGGGCCACTTTACGGTCCGCCGGTGTGGTGACAGCCCTCCTTGTTGCCGTGGTGATCCTGGAAATCATGTTCTCGCCGACCTGAGGCACATCGGGTGCCAGCCTGTAGCGGGCTAAACAGCATTCCCTACCCGCAAAGTTTTCATAACCCCTACAACCCGCTTTCATGTTTGCGCGATTGGTCTGGTCACCTGTTGTTTGTGATCAAGCTCGCCGATGGATAACGGGTGTGGACGTTCCCACACAAGGTCAGGGGTGTCTCCGGGGGAGCACCCGGGCGGTTTCCGGGCTCGGGGGGGAGGCGTGGAGTAATCTGCGATGTCTGACCGGTTTGATGACAATCTATTCGACACGACGATGAGCGCGGGCGTTTCTGCCCCGCTGGCTGAGTCGCGCGTGCTATTGGTCGGTGGCGAGGACGGTACGCGTTTCCGTATCGCATCCGACCTTAAGCAGGTCGGTGCGGCGATGGACTTTGCCGGCGACGCGGACGAGGCGACCACTTGCGTGATCGAGGCCCAGAACGACGGTGCGCCGTTTGACCTGGTCTTGATCGACGCGTCCTCATTAGGCCCACGCGCCCTTGAATCGGTGACGCGCCTGCGTGACATCCAATTCGCCGGCCCGGTCCTGGCGATGAGCCGTGGCGCTTCTCGTGATGAAGTCGCCCAATACTTCGAGGCCGGCTGCGACGAGTTGATTGCCCGGCGCGACGACCCCACCGAGCTGATCTCCACCGCGACGACTCTGGTCAACCGCGAGAAGGCCCGGCGCTTCGGGCTGGCAGAGCCCGGCGAAGTCACCAGCGAGCTCTCGGCCTACCCCGAACTACTCATGATGCTCCGCCGGTTCGTCAGCACCCTCCCCGAGTCGATCGAGTCGGTCCTCTCCGCCCAGCGGGAGCATGACCTGGCACGCCTGCGTGAGGAGCTGGACCGGGTCAAACGCAACGCGACCAGCCACGGGTATCTGGAGATCCGCGCCTCCGCCGTGTCCGCTCAGCAGGAACTGGATGGCTGCAAGAAGTCTGATGCCCAGGAAGTGGTCGACGCGATCGACGAGTTGACCGACCTGTGCAGGCGCGCCACCGCCAGCCCCAGCAAGCCGCCCCCGACCAGCGGCCCGGACCTGCCGCCCTCGGGCTGAGGCCGAAACTCACCCTTAAATACCGGTTAAAAACCTTTCCCAAGGCCTTCGTATCTTGACGCTCTGATACGGCTGCGATACCGTCGGTGTGTCTTTGGCACGCGCAGGCAGCGCGGCTAATCTGATCAGGAGGCGTCCCCATGCGACACCACACCCTATTGTCGGTCCCGGCTTGGTTTACCGCCGTGCTTACGCTGGCTTTTACCGCCTGTTTCGCAGGCTCCGTCCAGGCCCAGGATGTCCCGTTTACCGGCGTCGTCAACCAGAACCAGACCGACGTCCGCGCCGGTGCCGCCGACCGCTACTACCGCGTCGGCGAACTCGACAAGGGCCAGCTCGTGCAGGTCGATGAGGTCATCGTCGGCTGGTACAAGATCGTCCCCCCCGATGGGATCCACAGCTATATCTCCAAGGCCTTCGTCGACGCCAAGGGCGACGGCTCCACCGGTGAAGTGAATACCGACCGCAGCAAGGCCTACGCCGCCGACGTCAACGGCCCGGCCGGCAGCTACCGTGTTCAGGCGATCCTCAATAAGGGCGACGGCGTCCAGATCGTCGGCGAAGAAGGCAGCCACTACCGCATCGTTGCCCCGTCTGACGCCTACGTCTACCTGCCCCCCGGCTCGGTCCGCCGGGCCCTGGCGATGGAACTCGCCCCCGACGAGCCCGACGAAGCCGAGCCCGAAGTCGTAGAACCCACCCCGGAGCCGGAACCCACCCCGGAGCCGGAACCCACCCCCGAGCCCGAGCCGGTTGAGCCCGAGCCGACCCGGGAACCTGAACCCGAGCCGGTCGTCGTGCCGGTGGTTCCTGATGTCGTTGAGACCGTCGAGCCCGAGCCCGTGGTCGAAACGCCCGCCGAGGAGATCCCGTTCGTCGAGCCGGTCGTCGTGGAAGAGCCCGCCGAGGTCACCGAGCCTGTCGAAGACCCGTCCGAGGCCGCGCTGGACAACATGCTTGCCGAGCCCGCTGAGCCAGCCGAACCCGCGGAGCCGGTGATCGAGGTCGAATTGCTCAGCTTCAAGGAACTGGAAGCGAAGATGGAATCCTTTCAGGACACGCCGATCGAAGACCGCCCGCTGGATGAATTGATCGCGCAGTACGAGCGTCTCAAGGCCGAGGGCGATCTGAACCAGCAGCAGAGGTATCGGGTCTCCAGCCGGTTGGCGACGCTGCGTCACGATAAGCAGATCGCCGAGGGGCTGGCTGTGATCGCCAATGCCCGCAAGCCGATAAGTGAGAACGACGATCCGCAGTCCGACGCCGTCTCCTATGACGCGGTCGGCCGCCTGCTGGCCTCCAGCGTGTACGACGGCCGGACGCTGCCACGCATGTACCGCCTGGCAGACCCCGCCACCGGCCGGGCCGTCGCGTACATCCGCCCCGGCGGGCCCGTCGACACCACGGGCCACCTGGGCCGACTCGTCGGCGTTCAGGGTGAACGGGCCTACGACCCCGCCCTGAAGCTCAAGGTCATCACCGTGACACGCATCGACGCCCTGGAAGCCGCGGAATGATCCGCCTGTGCCGGCTGTAACGCCTGCGCTGCCGGGGTAATCCAGGCAAGCCACCCGCACCCATAACTCACCCACTCCAAGCCCACGTTTATCAAACGTGGGCTTTTTTTACATCATCTGCGTTCCTGCAAACCATAACCGTAGATCACCAACTTAAAATTTTTCGCCTCATTTCCCACTGAAAATCACGAATCGTGTTACGTCTGGCGCGGCTGGTTGCACGGCAACACCCCGGATAAAAAGACTACGTACAAACCTTAACACAGACACTAACACGCCCAGCAATCTCCGCCGATGGGTTAGGGGGCACACGTTGTATTTGCCACCACAGGAGATTCAGTTTGACCAGGAACACGATAAAGATCGGCGAGATCCTCGTTGAGCAGGGCGTGCTCAGTGAACAACAGGTCTTCGAGGTCCTCCAGGCGCAGAAGCAGCACCGCATGCCCTTCGGCGTCCTCGCCGAACGCATGTTCGATGTGACGCTCCACAGCATCGAGAACGCCTGGGTCGAACAGTACCACCGGTTCACCGGCACGATCGACCTCAGTGGTGAGAAGTTCGACAACGAGGCGCTACGCGTCCTGAACCGTCGGCAGGCCTGGCAGTTTGAGCTGCTGCCGATCCGCACCGAGCCGGACGGCGAACTTCTGATGGCCGCCAGCGCCAACCGCCTGGCCCGCGCCGTCACCTTCGC
>CBDUNP010000100.1:0-9615 GCA_965368605.1 uncultured bacterium
CCGAGATATGGATCAGCGAGGCTCAGGAACGCATGATCCTCTCGGTCCCCCCTGATAAGCTCGAACGCCTCAAGGCCCTCTGCGAGTCCGAAGGCGTCGAACTTTCCGACATGGGACACTTCGGCGAACTCGATCACAACACCAACGAGCCCCAGCTCGTCCTCGCCTACCACAGCAACGTCGTCGGGCACCTCCCGATGCCCATGCTCCACGACGGCATCCCCACCCCCACACGCAAAGCCGTCTGGCCCCCCGCTGCCCACGCCGCGCCTGAGCGCAGCGAAGTCGCGGGTTGCATCACACAATCGTCACTAACCGACGCGCTCAAGTCCCTGCTCGCTCATCCCAACATCGCCAGCAAGCACTGGATCGTCCGCCAGTACGACCACGAGGTTCAGGCCGGCTCCGTCGTCAAACCCCTGGTCGGCCCCGAGCAGGACGGCCCGGGTGACGCCGCGGTCATCCGACCCAAGCTCGACAGCCAACGCGGGATTGCCATGAGTGTCGGCGGTGCGCCGTATCTTTCTGAGAAAGCAACCCAGCGCGGCACCGCGACTGACGGCGACTCCTACTGGGCCACCCTCGCCGCCATCGACGAGGCAGTGCGTAACGCCGTCTGCGTCGGCGCGGACCCGTCGCGTATCGCGATCCTCGACAACTTCTGCTGGCCCAACTGCGATCCGCCGGAAGTGCTCGGCACACTGGTCCGCGCGGCCGAGGCCTGCTACGACGGCGCGATGGCTTATAAAACCCCCTTCGTCTCCGGCAAGGACTCGCTGAGCAACCAGTTCACCACCAAGGACGGCCAACTCATCACCATCCCGCAGACCCTGCTGATCTCCGCGATGGGTATCGTCAACGACACACGCAAGGCACGCACGATGGACGCCAAGTCCGCGGGCAACCTCCTGTTGATCGTCGGCGAAACCACCGGCCAACTCGGCGGTTCGCACTACACCCAGCTCGGCGGCGTGACCACGGACAAACGCATCCCCCGCGTGGACCTGTCCGTCGGCCCCGTCACCGCGCAGGCCGTCGCCACCCTGATCGATCAGGGCCTGGTCCGCTCGGCGCACGACTGCTCCGAGGGCGGGCTGCTGGTCGCCGCCGCAGAGATGGCCTTCGCCGGGCGCATCGGACTGGACCTGGACCTCGCGGCGCTGCCCGCATCAAGCCAGCTTGATAACACCGCCGCCTGCTTCGCCGAAACCCCCAGCCGATACCTGCTGGAGATCCAGCCCGACAAGCTCGACGCCGTGATCAAGTCGCTGAACAACACCGAAACCCCCTTCGGCCAACTCGGCACCTTCACCGACCACGACCGCCTCACCCTCCGCTCCCCCCAGGACGGCCAGGTCCTCGATACCCCACTCGACGACCTGCGCAACGCTTGGCTCGGGACGTTGGACTGGTAACTCTCGTTCAATACACAGAGCAGAAAAATTATCCGCAGATAACGCAAATGACATGGATAGAACCATACCATCGACTCTGATGGATTTTTTATCTGTGTCATCTGCACAATCTGTGGATACCACTTTCTTTTCTTCTCCGTGCCTCTATGACTCCGTGCGCTCCGTGTATATGCTCCCATCTAATCCCCTATAATCCCCCCATGCCGAAAGTCGATCCCGACAACACGCTTTACCTCATCGACGGCCACGCCCAGATGTTCCGTGCGTTCTTCGCCATCCGTGGCGGGATGACCAGCCCCGTCACCGGCGAGCCGACCAACGCGCTGTTCGCATTTACCGGCATGCTCATCAAGCTGTTCAAGGACTGCAAGCCGCCTTACGCCGCGATGGTCATCGACCCCAAGGGCAAGACCTTCCGCGACGAGTTCTACCCCGAATACAAAGCCAACCGTGACGAGGCCCCCGAAGACTTCGTCGCGCAGATCCCCCGCATGTTCGAGCTCGCCGAGTTGTTCGGCCTGCCGATCATTGTGGCCCCGAACTACGAAGCCGACGACGTCATGGCGACCCTCGCAGACCAGGTCTCCGCGGGCGCGTTCGACGACCAGGCCCCCGGCATGCACCTGCGCCTCGTCGCCAAAGACAAGGACCTCGAACAGGTCCTCGGCGACCGCGTCACCCTCTACGACGTCCAGACCGACCAGACCCTCGACACCCAGGGCCTCATCGAAAAACGTGGCATCACCCCCCAGCAGGTCATCGACTACCAGACGCTCATTGGCGACCCCACCGACAACATCCCCGGCGTCAAAGGCATCGGCCCGAAGACTGCGCAGAAACTTCTCGACCAGTTCGACACCGTCGACAACCTGATCGCCAACCTCGATCAACTCAAGGGCAAGCAGAAAGAAAACCTCGAAACCGCCCGCGACAACGGCGCTATCGAACTGACCCGCCGGCTCGTCACCCTCCGCCGGGACACCCCGGTCGAGTTCTCTCTGTCAGACACCCAGACCCATGGCACGGAGAAGATCAAAGGGCCGGAGCTGCTCGCGCTCTTCAAGGAACTCGGATTTAACCGCCACGTCACCGACCTGCAGAAACTCCTTGGGATCAGCGAAGAGAAACCCGCTGCGAAAAAGAAATCGACCAAGAAGAAAACTTCACCCGCTCCCGTCGGCGGCCTGTTCGGGCACATGACCCAGAACGACACCGACGACCAGGACGAACAGGACGAGCACACGCCGCAAGTCTCGGCCGATGGTGACTACCGCGCGATCACAACTCAGGCTGAATTGAAAGACCTGGTCAAGACGCTCAAGAAACAAACACTCATCGCGGTCGACACCGAAACCATCGGCCTGGGGCATCACGCCCCGCTCTGCGGCATCTGCCTATCGTGGGAAGCCAGCAGCGGCGTGTATGTCCCCGTCAAGTCTCCCGACACAAGTCAGCACCTCGACGAAGCCGCCGTCCTCAAAGCGCTCGGCCCGGTGCTGTCAGATGCGAAGATTGGCAAGTGCGGGCACAACCTCAAGTACGACCTGCTGGTCCTCCGCCACAGCGGCGTGGAACTCAACGGCATCGTCTTCGACTCCATGATCGCCGGCCACCTGCTGAGCGCCCCGGGCCTGAGCATGGACCACATGGCGATGTCGCTGCTGAACTACGAGACGATCCCCATCAGCCAGCTCATCGGCGAACGCGGCCGGGGCAAGACGCAGAAGACGATGGACCAGGTCCCGCTGGAGTTGGCCACCCCCTACTCCGCCGAAGACGCCGACATCAGCCTGCGGCTCTGTGATTTGTTGCGAGCCAAGATCGACGAGGCCGAGATGACCTCGCTGCTGGATGACGTCGAGACCCCGCTGATCGAAGTCCTCGCGACGATGGAAGACCACGGCATCAAGGCCAACCCGGACGTGCTGGACGAGCAGAAAGCCCAGCTCGCCGAACGGATCGATGCGTTGCGCGAGCAGATCCACGAAGCGGCCGGCGGCGCGTTCAACGTCGATTCCCCCAAGCAGCTCGCCGAGGTCTTGTTCACCAACCTCGGGCTGCCCGTCGTCAAGCGCAAGAAGACCGGCCCATCGACCGATGTCGAGGTGCTGGAGAAACTTGCCGACATGGACGGCATCGACCCGGTCGCGCAGCAAGTCCCGGTGTTGATGCTCGAATACCGCCAGCTCTCCAAGCTCGTCGGGACGTACCTGGGCAATCTTAAGGACAGCATCAGCGAGGTGGACGGCCGAGTCCACGCCCGATTCCACCAGACCGGCGCAGCGACCGGCCGACTCTCCAGCAGCGACCCGAACCTGCAGAACATCCCGATCCGCACGGAGGTCGGGCGACAGATCCGCAAAGCGTTCATCGCCGAGCCGGGGCACGTCCTGATCAGCGCGGACTACTCACAGATCGAGCTGCGCATCCTGGCGCATCTCAGTGAAGACGCCCGGCTGAAAGAAGCCTTCGATAACGACCGCGACATCCACACCGCCGTCGCCGCCGAAGTCTTCAGCACGCCGCTGGACGAAGTCACCCCCGATCAGCGCAACCACGCCAAGGTGATCAACTTCGGCATCGTCTACGGCGTCACCGCCTACGGCCTGGCTCGACGTATCGACGGGCTGGACAACGACGCCGCCAAAAAACTCATCAACGACTACAAGCAACGCTTCGAGGGCATCGACCGGTTCCTCGATCAATGCATCGACCAGGCCCAGACCCACGGGTACGTCACCACGATCCTTGGCCGCCGACGTGAAGTCTCCGAGATCAGCTCGTCCAACGGCCAGACCCGCCAGCTGGGTGAACGACTCGCGATCAACAGCGTCGTCCAGGGCTCCGCCGCCGACCTGATCAAGCTGGCGATGGTCAACCTCCACCGAAAGATCAAGCGTGAATCGCTACCGATGAAGATGCTGCTACAGATCCACGACGAATTGGTCTTCGAGGTACCCGAGGCCGACACCGAGCGGGCCGCCGAGATCATCCGCCACGAGATGGAACACGCGATGGAGTTATCCGTCCCGCTGAAGGTTGATATGGGGATTGGCTCCGACTGGTTCGCCGCGAAGTAACCCCCGCCGAAACCTCTTGACCAAAACAATCAGTCCGACGTCTGCCGGGGCATCTGCTTGAGCCGTATGTAGATCGAGATGATATACGTCGTCATCAGCAACGCGACGTAGAACTCGTGGAACTCGCTGTGACGCAGCTCGTTCGGCCCGTTCACGTCGTAGATCCACTCATAAATACGCTTGGGGAAGGGGATCACCAGCACACCGATCGCGCTGACCACGCACGCCCGTGTCGGCCAGAACCAGTAATCCGCATCGCCCGGCCGCATCGATAGCCCACGGACCTTCCGCACGATCGGCAGGATCACGAAAGCAAAGAATGTCCCCAGGACAATCACGTTAGTCGGCCCCTGGTCCAGGGCGTTGGTCATGTTGTGGAAGTTGGTTTCGGTCTGGTCGTTGCGCTCCGCGATGAATTGCGGCACGTCCTCGTGGCCCCAGAGCCCGAGGTGCTGGCCCCAACTGATCTCCTCACCAGCAAAGACGAACATCCCCAGCAGCGAGACCACGTAGAACCACTTGAGCCACCGCCCTTTTTTCGGGAGCCGATCGGTGTATTTGAATATCCCCAGCCCGACGACGATGCCGACCAGCAGCACGAGAACGCCGAGGTACTCGATGCCCCCCTCCTTGCGTTGCATGAAGCCATAGAACGCGGGTGCCAACGGGATCGACAGCAGCAGGATCGGGTAGACCAGCGCGGGCAGCCAGACCGCCAGCCACGCCGGCACGTCGCGCATCGGTGAGGCGGCTTGTGGTTCAACCGTAGCGGTCTGCGATTCAGGTATGGGGCTTGAGTTGTGGGCCACTTGGCTGATCCTTAGACAGCAGTGTTAAAGTCGTATTGAAGACTACGGAGACACGCCCTCTAGGCATCCAGTTCGGCGAGGATGTCCTGGGTCACGTCCCAGAAGTCTTCTTCCCTGAACGCGGTCGCCGCCCCTGGCAGGGAGCTGAAGCGTTGGGTGTGGTGGTTCCAGTGGTCTTGCGCCGTGAACAATCTTTTTCTGACGATCTCGGCGGCCGCTGGGTCTTTGGTCTTGAGGTAGCTGCGGTACGCGATCATCCCGCCGATCATGTCCCTGAGCACCTCGAAGAACGCCTCGGCAGAAATCAACGAGTTCACCAACGGCTCGAGTTCTGGGTGCCGACGGTCGCCGTTGACCTGCTGCAGCGCCGCGCGGTGTCGACCAAGTGTCTCGGCCGCGGATTCTTTCTCGTGGAGTAACTCGTCGAGCTGTGCCGTGCGCAGGGTCTGGATGATCCGCCAGGCCGAGCGTGCCTCCAGCAGGTCGTCTTGAATCCAGTCCGCGTTCGGGTGCCAGGGGTTGTCGCGTCCGCTGGCAAACGGGCCCAGGTAAAACGCCTGCCGGATAAACTCACAAGAATCTTCCAGCAGCCTGACGACGTGGATGGCGGCCTCGCCGTTGAGCCCCAGCCGTTCGCGTATCCATTGTTCTGCCAGGTCGCGCGGATCGGCCTGCGGGTTATCCGCGAGCAGCGGCGCCGCAAACACATTCGCGTCGATCCACTGCTCGTTTTTCACAAACGGCCCGCCCCAGCCCCCGCCGCGGACCCACGCCCAGACACCCGCCAGGTTCACCCGGTCAACCGCCTCGGCCAAGCCGTGTACCTCCCCGTCCAGGCCCGCGACCTCCGGCCCGCCATCGCGCCAGAGCGGCGCCTGCCAGTTGGGGATCCCCCCCTTGCCCTCAAACTCACGCTGGCACTGCAATTCATAGAGGATCGGTCGATCGCCACACACCAGGCTCGACGGGTTCCACCGCTGGTAACGCCAGAAGTCCGTCTGCGTAAACTTAAACGACAGCACCAGCCGATCGTCCTTCGGATCGCCCGGCAGGTCCGCCGCGATACGCTTCGCCAGGTCCGGCACGTCGTGCATCCCGCCGGGGCGCAGGTTCCACGCACGTACGATCAGCCGTTTGTTCATCTGCTCGACCACGAGCTGGTAAAACCGCTTGATAAACGAGGTCGCCCGGTCGGCCCGTCCAAGCTGGCTGCAGCGCGGGCAGTGCGGGCTGTACAGGTCATTCCCGACCAGGTGCGGCAGCCGCTGCGCATCGGTATCGCCAAACCGTAATACGATCCCGGCGATCTGAGGCCACTGATTAATCAGAGCCTCCAATGCGGCCGCCGACTTCTCCAACGCCTGGTCACTCGCCGGGCACAGCGTCTGCGGCCGACCCTTGCAGCACAGCCCGTTGATGTTCCGCTCGACCACGTGCTCGGGCAGCACCAGGACGTCATACGACAGGTAAACGTCTAGCCCCGCGGCGTGGGCCGTGTTGACCGTCTGCGCGATATGATCGACCCGGGAGCCCACCCAGCGACGGACCTCGTCCGACCCGATCGCGTCCGTGTTCTGCATCCCGGACAGGGCGGTGCTCTCGTAGATGACCAGCCCGTTGTAGCCCAGGGCTTTGAGCTGCCCCGGGTCTTGATACCGGGTATGCACCTGCGGCTCCCCGGGGTTCTCAAGTAGTGTCGCTAACTTCAGCATCACCGGAAATGATACCGCAAGACAGGCCGTGTCGCCGGGCCCGGATCACCCGTATCCCAAAGCCTCCAGGTCGTCTTCATCCAACCCAAAATGGTGCCCCATCTCGTGCAGCAGGGTGATCTTGATCTGCCGGCGAAGCTCGGTCAGCCCCCGCCCCCGCCGACCGCTTGGCCCCCCGCCCTGATAGCCGGACATCCTGAGGATCGGCCCGCGGAACAGCATCATCGTGTCCGGGAAATCAGCCGCCGCCTCCACGCTCCGCTCCGTCAACGCCGTCCCCCAGTGCAGCCCACACAGGTCCCCGCCGTCGTCGGCCGCCCCTTCCTCTAATAAATCGTCAAGCAACGCCCGGCTCGGCTCGTCCTCCACGATCAGAGGCACCTCCTCCAACAGATCGTGCAACTGCCCCGGCAACGCCGCCACCGTCTGGTCAAGAATCTCATCAAATACCTGCCGGTCACGTGTGGAGATCATTCGTGGCTCATGCCCCTTGTTCTGGGTGTATGCTCGTCATCAGCATACCACCTCGATAAACAGCTACAATCTCCCCCCATGACCAACCGCCCGCATATCTTCGACCTGACCCCCGACACGCTCGGCGAGCTGATCGCCGAATGGGGCATGCCCGCGTACCGGGCCGGGCAGGTCCTCGAATGGGTGTACCAGCACCAGGTCACCGACCCCGACCAGATGAGCAACCTCGGCAAGGCCGACCGGCAGACCCTCCGGGATCGCCTGACCTTCGTCCAAGGCCGGGCCCTGGGCCATCAGCTCGCCACCGACGGCACACAAAAACTACTCGTCGACTGGAGCCTCTCCCCGCAGAACGACATGAGTTCGTTGAACGTCCTGGGTGACAGCAAGTCGCAGACCGAGTGCGTGATGATCCCCGCCGACGACGCCAAGCCACGCCGCACCGCCTGCATCTCCAGCCAGATCGGATGCCCCGTCGGCTGCAAGTTCTGCGCCTCGGGCCTCGGCGGGCTTGATGGCAATCTCACCGCCGGCCAGATCGTCCAGCAGGCCTGGCAGCTCGGCACGCTCGACGGCGTCGGGCGGATCAGCCACATCGTCTTCATGGGCATGGGCGAGCCGCTTGCCAACTTCCCGGAAGTCACCCGCGCCATCAAGACGCTTTACGCGCCCTGGGGCATGGGCATCTCCGGCCGACGCATCACCGTCAGCACCGTCGGCCTGCCCTCTCAGATCCGAAAGCTTGCCGATCTGGATATCCCGATCACGCTGGCGGTCAGTCTGCACGCGCCCAACGACGAGCTCCGCCGAGAACTCATCCCCTGGGCCAAGTCCGTCACCATCGACCAGCTCATCGACGCCGGCCGCGACTACTTCAACAAGTCCGGCCGAGAGGTCACGCTCGAATACATCCTCCTGGGCGGCGTCAACGACCAGCCCCAACACGCCCAGGAGCTCGCACACGTCGCCAAGCGCCTGCGCAGCAACGTCAACCTGATCCGCTACAACGAGGTCGCCCCCCTGCCCTTCGCCCGCCCGGCCGACGCCGGCGTAAGACTGTTTCAGCAGACGCTTCAGAACGCCGGCATCAACTGTCACATCCGCGCCAGCCGGGGCCGGGACATCGCCGCCGCCTGCGGTCAACTACGCCACGAACACGCAAACGCCCGGCAGGACCCATAACCCGGCCAATCCTCAATCCAGCAAGCATAATTTTCGATCAGACTTAACCCCGCCGAGTTCTCTGATCATCATGCGTATGTGATCGCCTCTCCCCCCGATAATCACGCCCGCATCACCCCTGCCTTTCACATTCTGCCAGATGGTCGCCCCATATCCCTGAATCAATATAAACCCCTGTCATCCCCGGCTTCAGCAGCCGTATATAAAAAAGAGCGGGCAAGTGCTTTTCCGTAATCGCCGATGATGTATGCGTGGGGGCGTCACATTGAAGTACGGCTGATAACGGAAAATGCCCAAGCACGATCCCCACAAACCCGAACAGAAACGAGCCTGGCGCTGGCTCACGCTCTATATCACGATAGCTATGCTACCGTGCGCCTGTATCCTGTCGCTGGTTATTGGCCAGATCCAGAAGTCATGGAACGACTGGCAAGCTATTCAAGATGTCAAAGTAAAATGCCAACTTGTGACCGGTGCCAGCCATCTATCACGAGAGCTTCAATTAGAGCGTGGCCTGACCGCCATCCTACAAACCTCACCTGATGCCACCGCTATCCGGGACACCCTAGCAAGACAATACGCCACCACCGACACCGTCAAAGCGTCGGGGTTTCTGCCCGCACTCAAAGCCAGCAAGATCGATCCCCAGTCATCCCAGACGATCATTGATGCACTTGGGAAGCTCAACGAGATCCGGTCAAAAAGCGAGAACGACGAAGTGGCTTATGACGAAATATTCCTCCTTTACACCCAACTGACAGACCGTGTTCTCCAATGTAGCCTCAACTGCACAAACACCCAGCCACACGGCGGCTTAGGCAACATCTTCGACAATATCCTGATCGATCAGACCGTACGGGAATCTTTAGGCCAGATCCGCGGGACCATGGCTGTCGCCGCACACGGGAACACCGACTTAAGCGAACGGGAACGCAACAACCTG
>CBDUNP010000101.1:0-9601 GCA_965368605.1 uncultured bacterium
AGATTTGGTAAAAAATAAGGTTGCACACCCAACATATAGTGGTGTACGATCCCTTTTGGCCCACAAGCAGGCATCTGCACCGTGAAGGGGCCAATATTCAGGGGTTAGTGCCACAAAAGCAGGCTTGTTCAGCCCAAGACACCCGTCCAGCGCGCGGTGTGCGGTGTTGGACCCGTCGGGTTTCAGTGGCCGGGAAGGTGAGAACAGCCGCCGTGTCAGGGTGCGGGCCCTGACGGGAAAAGCGGTCAAATCGTTTCGTTATTTAGTGTGGGAACCCTAACTGTGTCAGTCCTCTGCGATTCACAAATCCGCGAGCTCGTCTCGATCGAGCCCTTCCAGGAAAACGACAAGCGCCCCGGCAAGGTGTCCTTCGGCGTGTCCAGCTACGGCTACGATGTCCGCGTCGGGACGCTCTTTAAGATCTTCACCAACGTCTCGGCCACGGGCGGGCAGGCGATCGTCGACCCCAAGAAGTTTGACGACGCCAGCTTCGTCACCGTCGATACCGAGGACACCGGCAAGGACCACGTCGTGATCCCGCCGAACTCCTTCGCCCTCTGCGAGACCGTCGAGACGTTCGCCATCCCGCGCGACATCCTGGCGATCTGCGTGGGCAAGAGCACCTATGCCCGCTGCGGCATCATCGTCAACGTCACCCCGCTGGAGCCCGAGTGGCGCGGCAAGGTCACCATCGAGATCAGCAACACGACCCCGCTGCCCGCCAAGATCTACGCCAACGAGGGCATCGCCCAGATGATCTTCTTACAAGCCGACCGCACCTGTGCCGTCAGCTACGCAGACAAGAACGGCAAGTACCAGGACCAGGTCGGGCTGGTGTTGCCGAGGGTGGATTGATAATGACACAAGTTGCTCCCAGACAATCTCTGATGAAGTTCGTAAAGAGAGTTAAGGTTAATGAATTAGGCCCGTACCTTATCAAGCTTCCGTTAAATCTAATCAACGATTCGGAGTGGATGGGCAAGCCTGCTGGAAGCTGCAAAATTGGATCGTTTGAGCAAGAAAATCCTGTGTCTGACGGTGAAATAGCAACGATTACCCTAACTATTGTTTGCAAGCCTAGCGGGTATATCAGTCATGTTAATAACACGAGATACGACGGATATAAGTTGATTGGTGTGACTGATCCTGTGACGGGTGAATTTGAAGAAGCGGCTAGGCCTTACGATATATACAAGGAAGACGATTTTTCTCAATACGATTTTGGGGATTATCGCGGCGAGTTTTATAACGACTAGCAATAAAGTTGAGAACGGTAAAGTTAAGCAAAATTCACTACTGAATAACCCGGGCATAAATTCGCAGGTTGTCAGTAAACGGCCCGCATTCATAAGGCTTTAGTAGACAGGAGAAGACAAGATGGCAGGCAAGTTTGAGGTTTACAAAGACAAGGCTGGCAAGTTTCGTTTTCGTTTGAAGGCCGGCAACGGCGAGGTGATTGCGTCTGGCGAGGCGTATGAGTCGAAGGCTTCGTGCCTGAACGGCATCGAGTCGATCAAGAAGAACGCGCCCGAAGCCAACGTCGTCGAACTGGACGACTGATCGCCGTGACACTTTGCGGCGAGGTGTGCTAGAGGCATGCCGGCGCATGGAAGTAACCCGTCTCGACATCCCGAAGATTGACTGAATATTCCCGGCGGCACGGAGCCGACCATTATTTGCACCCCTACCTATTCATCCGCGTCTTGACCGGCGCGCAACCGCCAAGGATGGCAGAGGAAACCGAAGCATTATGAAGATTGATCGCCGCTACACCAAGAAGGGCACGGACGTTTTCTCGACCGTTCAGTGGACCACCCGCTCCAGCAAGATCGCGAACCTGGACGGTTCGGTTGTGTTTGAAATGAACGATGCCCAGGTCCCCGAGGGCTGGTCGCAGCTGGCGACGGACATCATGGTCAGCAAGTATTTTCGAAAGGCAGGGGTGCCTCAAACCGGCGACGATGGGGCCGTTCTCAAGGATGAGGATGGCCGCGTCGTAACCGGTCCGGAGAAGTCCGCCAAGCAGGTGATCCACCGGCTGGCGGGGTGCTGGCGTCAGTGGGGCGAGGACCACGGGTACTTTGATACGCAAGAGGATGCGCAGGCGTTTTACGACGAGCTCAGCCATATGCTGCTGAACCAGATGGCGGCGCCGAACAGTCCGCAGTGGTTCAACACCGGGCTGAACTGGGCGTATGACATCAACGGCCCGGCGCAGGGCCACTACTACACGGATCCCACAACAGGCGTTACGCGGCCGGCGGAAGATGCGTATTCGCACCCCCAGCCGCACGCCTGTTTTATTCAATCTGTCCAGGACGACCTGGTCAGCCCAAGCGGCATCATGGACCTGTGGGTCCGCGAGGCGCGGCTGTTCAAGTACGGGTCGGGCACGGGGACCAACTTCTCTGCGATCCGCGGGGAGAACGAGCCGTTGTCCGGCGGGGGCAAGAGCTCGGGGCTGATGAGCTGGCTGAAGATCGGGGACCGGGCGGCCGGGGCGATCAAGTCCGGCGGGACGACCCGGCGGGCGGCGAAGATGGTCTGCCTGGACCTGGACCACCCGGACATCGAGCAGTTCGTCAACTGGAAGGTCCGCGAGGAGATCAAGGTCGCCGCGCTGGTCGAGGGCATGAAGCACCTGCCCGGCGAGCAGAAGGAGACGGCCAAGGAGCTGGGGCTGACGCTGGACTACGACTTCAACGGCGAGGCGTACCTGACCGTCAGCGGGCAGAACTCCAACAACTCCGTGCGGATCCCCAATAAGTTCTTCAAGACCATCGACACCGATGGGCACTGGGAGCTTAAGAACCGGACCGATGAGAAGGTCGGTAAGAGCGTGGACGCGCGGAAGCTCTGGGACCAGATCGGGTACGCGGCCTGGCGTTGTGCGGACCCCGGCGTGCAGTACGACTCGACGATTAATGAGTGGCACACCTGTCCGGAGTCCGGGCGGATCAACGCGAGCAACCCGTGCAGCGAGTACATGTTCCTGGATAACACGGCGTGCAACCTGGCGTCGCTGAACATGCTCAAGTTCTACGACGCCAAGCGGCGGACGTTTGACTGGGGCGGCTACGAGCACGCGGTGAACATCTGGACGATCGTGCTGGAGATCAGCGTGCTGATGGCGCAGTTCCCGTCCAAGGAGATCGCGGAGCTGAGCTACCAGTTCCGGACGCTTGGGCTTGGGTTTGCGAACCTGGGCGCGATGCTGATGCAGGCGGGTATCCCGTATGACTCGGACCGCGGCCGGGCGATCTGCGGGACGCTCAGCGCGATCATGACCGGGCAGAGCTACACGACCAGCGCGGTGATGGCCGAACAACTCGGCGCGTTCCCGGGCTATCAGAAGAACCGCAAGCACATGCTGCGGGTCATCCGCAACCACCGCCGGGCCGCCTATGGCGTGCCGCGTGACCTGGAATTGACCGACGACACGGACCTGGGCGATTACGAGGGCCTGGAGATCAAGCCCGTGCCGATCGACGCCGACGCGATTGATCAGGGCGAGGACCACATCGGTCAGCTCGCCAACGGCCGGGATCTGATCGATCGGGCGAGGATCGCCTGGGACAGCGCCTTGAAGCTCGGGCAGGAGCACGGGTTCCGCAACGCCCAGACGACGGTTATCGCGCCGACCGGCACGATCGGCCTGCTGATGGACTGCGACACGACGGGTGTGGAGCCTGACTTCGCGCTGGTGAAGTTCAAGAAGCTGGCCGGCGGCGGTTACTTCAAGATCGCGAATCAGTCGATCAAGCCGGCGCTGGAGTCGCTTGGGTATGACAAGAAGCAGGTGAAAGAGATTCTTGTCTACGTGATGGGTGCGTTGAACCTGGACGTGCCGATGCCCGGCAAGCCCAAGAAGGGCGAAGCCAAGACTTTTGAGCAGTACCTCAAGGGCCACGGCCTGAACGACGCGGACCTGCAGAAGGTGGTTGATGCTCTGCCGACCGTGTTCGAGTTGTCCCACGCATTCAATGCCTGGACCCTCGGCGACAAGGCGATCGAGCGTCTGGGCCTGACCGATCAGGCCGACAAGCCCGGGTTTGACCTGCTCACCGCGCTGGGCCTGACCAAACAACAGGTCAACGATCTGAACTGCGCGATCTGTGGCACGCAGACGGTAGAGGGTGCTCCGCATCTTAAGGATGAGCACCTGGCGGTCTTCGATTGTGCCAGCACCTGCGGGCCGACCGGCGAGCGTCTGATCGCGGCGACGGGGCACATCAACATGATGGCCGCGGCGCAGCCTTTCATCTCCGGTGCGATCAGCAAGACGATCAACCTGCCGAACAGCGCCAGTGTCCAGAACATCAAGGACGCCTACCGCCTGAGTTGGGAGCTTGGGCTCAAAGCCAACGCCCTCTACCGCGACGGCTGCAAGCTCAGCCAGGTCTTGAATAACAAGGCCGACGCCGACGACGGGGTTGAAGATGAAGAGGCCGTCGAGTCTGCCAAGCTGGAGGTGACCGCCGAGGTGGCGGCTCTGGCCGAAGCGGTGGCGGCGGACCGTGCCCCGGTCGAGAAAATCATCGAGCGTATCGTTGAACGCCCGCTGCGTCGGCGTCTGCCTGACACACGGACCGGCAAGACGCATAAGTTCAACGTCGCCGGCCACGAGGGCTATCTCACCGTCGGTCTGTATGAAGACGGGACGCCAGGCGAACTCTTTATCACGATGGCCAAGGAAGGCTCGACCATCGGCGGCCTGATGGACTCGCTGGGCACGGCGATCAGCGTGGCGCTGCAGTACGGCGTACCGGTGGAGTCGCTGGTCAATAAGTTCACGCATCAGCGTTTCGAGCCGGCGGGCATCACGCACAACCCGGAGATCCCGTTTGCCAAGAGCTTGGTGGATTACATCTTCCGCTGGCTGGGCATGGAGTTTATCCCCGGGTATCGGGCCGCGAACGCACCGGCACGCAACAAGCCCGAGTCCAAGCCCAAGCAGGCGGAGCGGGTCGCGACCGAGGCGTCCGATTCGGGCAGCAACGGTAACGGCAACGGCAATGGTAACGGGCATGGGAATCACCCCACCAGCACCGCCAGCGTTCAGCCGGTCATCCAGCCCGCGCCTTCCGTGGCGACCGTCCCCGTAGCGACGGCGACCGCAGTGACCGCTCAACCCTTGACCGATGGCCAACGGTCCGCACTCGTCAGCGCGATGAGCCAGATGCAGACCGACGCCCCGGCGTGCGACGCCTGCGGGACCATCACCGTCCGAAACGGCACCTGTTACAAGTGCCTGAACTGTGGAGCATCGATGGGATGCAGTTAATCAGATAGCCCGTACCGGAAGGAAGTGTCTATGTGGTGCGTCTGAGCCGACCCGTTTGGTGAAGACGCTAAAGGACTAACCCGGCCATCGCAAGACGCGATCCGCCTCACGGCGAGGCCGACCACGACTCTTCCTTCTCCCTCCTCCCCCTCGGGAACCCCACCACCCGAGGGGGACTTTTATGCGCCGACCTTCTCAATCGAACCCAGCACATCAATGCGACGCCGACGTTCTATGAATGTCGGCAGGGAGATAGGGTTCATCTGCATCAACCGCATTCATAATAGATAGATGCCGCGCTCGTAGACGCCCCGTCAGGTAAGATGCTTTGATGCCAGACCGATCGAGCCCACAGCCCGAGCAAGCCAACTCGCCAGTGCCAGGCGCATCCACACACTCGAAGATAGTAGATCTGGCAACGCTGCTGCTGCTGATCCCGGTCTTGCTGCCGTTGGTGGCGGTGTTCTCGCCGTCGCTGTACTTCGAGTCGGACCCACGGACTACGGGCGAGTTTGCATCCGCGATCAGCTTCGGCCCGACCGGAATGGCGTATCTGGTGGTGGCGTCCGTGGCCATCGCTGCCTTCGCATTGTTTGTCACGGCATGGGAGGGTAAGCGGATACGGGTGTGGTCGTTTGGGCTGGTTGCGGCGGGCATTGTCCCGTGCCTGATCCAGATGCCGACTCACTTCACCAACCGCCTGCACTGCGGGGCGTGGATCGCCGCGGCTTGTCTTGGCTTAGCTGCGGCACACCTGGCGCAGTTTCCTCGTGCCAAGCGTCTGATCCTCACGGCGCTGGTTGCGATGGCGTTGCCGTTGTTTATCCAGGGGGCCTGGTACGTTTACGTTGAACACCCCGAGACGGTCCGGGCGTTCATGGAAAACGAACAGCAAAGCATCGAGGCACGCGGCCTGACCTTCGGCTCATCTCAGCACGCCAAGTATCTCACCCGCCTGCAGGGCAACGACGTCATCGGGGCGTTAGGGATGTCCAACGTCCTGGGTTCGATCCTTGCCGGGATCACCATGCTCAGCCTGTGCTGCTTCAAGCTCGGTTGGTGGCGAAAGAGCGGGTGGTGGCGTAGCGCCATGACGCTGTTCATCACGGGATTAGCCGCCTGGGCCTTGATGCTGACGCAGTCCAAGGGGGCCATGCTCGCGTTGTTTGCCACAGCCGGGTTTGCCTTGGGCGTGTCGGTATTATTCCGTTTCAGGTTGCCGGTCCGTCGTGCGATCCCGGGGCTGTGCGTGGCGTTTGTCTTGCTTGGGAGTATCGCGGTGCTGCTGCGCGGCGCGGCGGGGCCTCCTGACGACCACACGGGCGAGCGCAGCCTGCTGTTTCGGTATCACTACTGGCAAGGCGCGGCCGACATCTTGATCAGCGAGCCGGCCGCCGTACTGCTCGGTGTCGGGCCGGGGAAGTTCAAGGATCATTACGAAACGGTCCGCAATCCCATCAGCCCGGAGGTTGTCTCCAGCACGCACAATGTCTTCGTCGACTACATCGCGATGCTCGGCCTGGGCGGTTTGGCGTGGTGCGTGCTTCTGATCGGTTGGGTCTGGCAGGCCGGGCGCAGCATCGCGGCGGCCCCACCCGAAGTTGATACCAGCGGACGCGCCCCGCCGACCGACCGGCCCATCAAGCAGTTCGCCCTGCTCGCCGCCGTGGTGTTTGGCCTCCAGTACTACGTGCAGTTCCCCGGGCTCTACGCGGAGACGGCGATCCTCTGGCTGGTTGGGATGTTAGGCTTTGTGTTTCTCGCTAGCTACGTCGTCTATCCGGTCTGGTCCGCTAGCCGATCGTGGGTGAATCTTGCTGCGGCGCTCGTCGCGTGTTTATGGATGCTGCATGCACAGATCGAGATGACCTTCTTCTGGCCGTCCGCGGTCGGGCTGATGTGGGTCGTGACCGCTGCCGCGTCGGTGGGGCAGGCTCAATCAACAGACATGGCATCAGCACGCCGTGCGTGGCCGGGTTTCATCCCTGCGGGCAGTCTGGCCGTGCTCGCGATCGTCTTGCTGTTCATGCATGCCGAACCGATGGCCCGGCATCAGGCTCATCTTGCCAAAGCCGCGTCGGTGCTTCGCCTCTCCGGCCCGCCCGCCGCGATCCAGGAACTCGATCAGGCGGCGCGTGTCATCGCCAACGATCCGGTCACCACACGCTGGTGCATCCGGCTGCGTGAAGAGGTCGCGGTGGCTCTGAATGCCAACGGCCAGCCGGGCCTGGCTTCCGACGTGCTCGACCAGGCGTTGATGATTTCCGATCAGGCTGAACAGGCAGGCCTCGACGGCCTCAGTGCCGCAAGGCGACGCGGCACCCTGACTCTCGGCGCCTACTACATCACGAACAACCCCGCCTGGCTCGGGCTTGCCAAAGAAGCCTACACGCAGGCGGTCACACTCAGCCCGCACAGCCTCAGCGACCACGTGCGCCTGGCAGATATCCACTGGGACCTCAGCGAGTTCGATGCCGCGCAGACGACTTACCAGCGCGCGCTCAAGATCAGCGATCAGTTCTACCTGGACCCGGATGTGCAATTGCCGGATGAGGAGCGAAAACGTATCGAGGGTCGTCTGGCAGACAACTCTGCGGACGTGACTCCCTGATCGCGCTTCATCCCGGCCGAGTCCTCACGCTTAGCGCCACCGCCCCCGTCTGCTCGGTGATCTTCTGCGCAAGCGTCTCGCTTTGCTCCGGGTTCTCGGCTACTACAAACATTGCCGAGCCCGACCCCGACAGGTGTACCGGCTTCTCGGCAGCGGCCCGCACCCGGTCCCGCAACGCCCGCAGCGTTGGCTGCACCGTAAACGCCGCCTCGGTCAGGTCATTAAATGGGCCCGTGTTATTCACCTGGGTGTCACCATGCAGCCGCATCACCCGCGCACGATCCACCCTCGGCTCAACAGCGATCCGATCAAACGCCCCATAGACCGCCGCCGTTGCGCACGATTCGTGGGGCAACACCAGCACAAAATCCATCTCTCGCCCCGACTCCATCACCTCGGGCCGCTCCCCGATCCCCGAAACCACCGCCGAACACGCACCCGTCTGCACCATCAACATAAACATCACGTCCGCGCCGAGTTTCATAGCAATCCCAGCCAACGAGCCCTCATCCAGGCCCAACTCAAACAGCGCATTCAACCCCACCAGCATCCCGGCCGCATCGCCCGACCCCCCGCCCAGCCCCGCTCCTGACGGGATATTCTTCTTAAGCACCATGTCCACCGGCAGCGATCGGCCGACATGCGTTTCCATCATCGCATGCGCTCGATAGGTCAGGTCCGATTCGATCGGCCAGTCAACGACCTGTGGCAGTGGGGCGGTGTCGCACCAGTGAAGGTCAAACGAGCTTTCGCCGTTCTCGGCCCTGCTAAGCGTCAGGTCGTCGCACAGGTCGATCGCCACCATCCAGCTACAGATCGGGTGTAAGCCGTCTTCCGGGCGTGCTGCGCCGACCGACAGCGCCAGATTAATCTTCGCGGGGCATAAGATGTGTAACGTGTCGCTCGGCATGGACACAGTTTAACGGGAGTCGGGTCTTAGGGCGGTGGCATTAAGTCGCGTTGGGGCCGACTTCGCCGAGCATGATTCGGCCGTGGAGCTGGGACCAGAAGCGTTCGGCTTTGCGGCGGTCGCCCATCTGCACCGCCCAGGCATCAATGATCTCCTGGATCACGGCGGGGACGCCCGGCACGCCCTGGTGGTCGTCCACACTCGCCAGCCAGAACATCAGCCGGTACTGCTGAGGCTCGTCCGCGGCCGCGTGCGCGTAGAGCGCCGCCGACCGCTCGGCCGAGACCGACGCCACCTGGGCGACCGGCTCGAACCGCGCCTGCGTCACCGCGTCCAGCAGCGACCGCTTGTCTTTGAAGTATCGGTAGATCGACCCGACCGCACACCCAAGCTCGCGCGCGATCCGGCGGATCGTGGTGCCGTCGTAGCCCGCCTCCGCCAGACAGATCGCCGTCGCGTGCAGGATCTGCGCACGGCTGAGATTGATCGCCTGCGGCTTCGGTGGGGGGGGCTCTACTTGAAGACGTGCTTCCGCCTGGTCGGGCGTCGGCACCTCAGGGATCGGCCGGGAAGGGGTCAGGGCTGTTCCATCAACCATAGTCGTCAAAGTTCACCTCCTTGTGAACAAAGATAGTGTCGGACCAACCGCCGGCTATGTCAAGGGGCCCGATAACCAGACTGAAAAAGGTTCATCTGGCCGTCACGAAAGCCTCGCCGGATGAACCCTGGTCAGTGCCTAGGCCCTTCCCGCTGCTTCAAGAGTACCTCCGGGACCTCCCGGCTACCCCAGGCCCTT
>CBDUNP010000102.1:0-9544 GCA_965368605.1 uncultured bacterium
CCGGGGTGACCGCAAGGCCCGCATCGAGCTGGGCGTGGCCTACGGCCAACGTCGGGATCGGGATGCCAGCCGGATCATGGATAACGTGATCGTGCCGCGATTCAAGCAGGGGGATTATGCCGGCGGTATCACCGAGGGCGTCCGGGCGATCATGCTTGAGTACGCCGGGGTCCGAGTGGGAACGGACTGGAAACTCATCGGGCTGCTCGTCGCGATGCCTGCGGTCAGTTTGATCGCGTTTAGTTTATTTAGAAGCGGTAAGCGGGGATGGGGCTGGATCGTTGTGGGGCTGTTGATTGTGCTGGTGATCGCGGTGTTCTCCGTGGTGGCTGCGGCGATCCAGCATGCCCCCCGTGGTTCCAGTGATTCCTGGAGCAGCGGCGGGTTCGGCGGCGGTTTTGGTGGCGGGTCCAGCGGGGGTGGCGGCGCGACCGGGAGCTGGTGATCGGAGGGTTCTATGCGGTGTCCAAAATGTGAACATGTCGTTCTGATTGAACAGCCGGTCGATGACCCCGAGGCCGTGGTCCTGAATTGCCGATCTTGCGGCGGTTTCTGGTTCGGCCCGGGGGCCTTGACATCGGTGCTGGCGGTGGCGGCCAAGGGCCTGAAGGTGCTGGACGAGGCCCAGGGCACGGACCTGGTCTGCCCCGAATGCTACAAGCCGTTATACCACTTCAGCTACCCCCAGACGCTGGTCAAGGTTGATATGTGTCGTCGGTGCCAGGGCATCTGGCTTGATGCCGGGGAGCTTAAGGAGATCAAGACGGTGCGGCAGCACCTCGCGGAGATCGGCACGCTGGACATGTACGCACCGGTGCCCGGGTTAAAGGGGGCGCTCCTGAGATTCATCGATACCACGATCGGTGCGGCCATCAATATTGATAAGAATTAGAGCGGTTCAAGGTGATAAACTGGTTGAGATTGGAGCGGCGTGGCTGTCGAGTTGGGTGTGTCGATACTTTTCATTTCTTTCCACCGGGTTTGATCGGCGGTGGCAGCGGGCTATGATGCCGTTCCTCAGGTAGCCCATACCGACTTACAAAAAAACTTGGTTGTTCAAAGACCCGGAGACCCCCATGCCAAAGAAGACGATTGCCGAATCCAATGTGGCGGGCAAGCGTGTGTTGATGCGCGTCGATTTCAACGTCCCTCTGCAAGACGGTAAAATCAGTGATGACAGGCGGATACGGATGGCCCTGCCTTCGATCACCAGTGTTCTGGACGGCGGGGGCTCGCTGGTCCTGATCAGCCATCTGGGCAGGCCCAAGGGGATCGGCCCCGAGCCGGCGTTCAGCCTCAAGCCCGCGGCGGACCGGCTGGGCGAGCTGCTGGAGATGGAAGTCCAGTTTGCGACCGATACCATCGGCGAGGACGCCCGCCAAAAGGCCTTAGCTCTGGGGCCCGGACAGGTGCTGGTCCTGGAGAACCTGCGATTCTCGGCCGCTGAGAAGAAGGGCGATCCTGATTTCGCTCAGACGCTGGCCGGGTTTGGCGATCTCTACTGCAATGACGCTTTCGGCACCTGCCACCGCGAACACGCCTCGATGGTAGCGGTACCTAAAGCGATGCACGCGGCGGGCAAGTCTGCGGTCTGCGGGTTCCTTGTTGAGAAGGAGATCAAATACCTCACCGACGTGATCGAGAACCCCGAACGCCCGTTCGTGGCGATCCTTGGCGGGGCGAAGGTCTCCGACAAGATCACTGTCATCGAGAATCTCCTGAAGGTCTGCGACAAGATCCTCATCGGTGGAGCGATGGCGTACACGTTCTTCCTGGCGCAGGGCAAGCAGGTCGGCGGCAGCCTCGTTGAGAAGGACCGGGTCGATATGGCCAAGAGCCTGCTCGAACGCGGCGGCGACAAACTCATGCTCCCGGTCGATACCCACTGCGGCGACGCCTTCTCCGGCAACTGCAACAAGCAGATCGTCGAGGGTGACATCCCGGATGGTTTCGAGGGGCTGGATATCGGTCCCAAATCGATCGAGCTTTTCTGCGACGCGGTCAAGGACGCCAAGACCGTCGTCTGGAACGGGCCGATGGGTGTCTTCGAGATGTCCCCGTTCGACGAGGGCACCAAGGCGGTTGCCCAGGCCATCGCCGACTCCAGCGCGACGAGCATCATCGGCGGGGGCGACAGCGCCGCGGCGATCGAGCAGCTCGGGTTTGCCGACAAGGTCAGCCACGTCAGCACCGGCGGTGGAGCGAGCCTGGAGATGCTCGAGGGCAAGAAGTTCGCCAGCGTCGAGCTGCTGGACGAGAAGGCCCCGTAAACAATCGTGATATAGATGCCGGGCCCGTGAATCATCGCGGGCCCGGTTTTTTTATGCGCGGTATACTTTCCCGGTTGATCCCGTCTGGTTCTTTGGCCCACCATTGGGCTCTGGAGGTGTCCGTTGCTTAAATCAATCAGCCGTCACTTGGCGTTCGTGGGTGTTATCACGCTTGCTGCTGCTTCGGCATCCGCACAAAACGCCGCGACCGCTTTGTACACACCGATGCCTCAAGGCAAGGCCTACGAGTTCAAGACCGACGGGTGGTGGCAGTCCCAAGGCGATTCGGAACAGACCGGGCTGGATACCCGGTTGTCCAGCCATCACGCCATCGGGCGTTTCCTGATGGACCCCGCCGACCGGCAGTCGCCTGAGTTTGCGGTCAGTTGGAATCAACTGGACATCCACAGCGACGACCCGGCCCTGCCCGATGATGACCTGGTCGACGTGTCGGTCGCCGGCTCGATCGCGCGCCCGCTGGACGACGGCTGGCTCCTGCAGCTCACCGCCGGCGGGGGCTTTGCTGGGGACAACGCCTTTGCCGACGGCAGCGCGTACTACGGCCTGGCGAATATCACCGCGATCAAGCAACTGGATGATGACAGCGGCTACATGCTCATCCTCGATTACAACGGCAACCGTTCGATCCTCCCCGATATCCCGCTGCCCGGGTTTGTTTACTACAGTCGGCTTAACGAAAACGTGAAATACTCCGTCGGCCTGCCCAGCTCCATCACATGGACGCCGGACGACGTGACCTCGGCCCGTGCGGTCCTGACGCCCGGCGGGTTCGCCGGTTCGATCGAGCACGAGCTGAACGCGTGGATCACCCTGTACGGGCGGTACGACAACCGGACGCGCAGCTTCCATCTGGACTCGGATGACAGCAATCGTCGGCTGTTCTTCAGGCAGACCCGGGTCGAGGGCGGCGTGGTCTGGACGGGCATGCAGGGCGACAGCCTGCCCGGGGCCGAGATCCGTGTCGCGGTCGGGTATGCCTTTGATCAGGAGTTCAGCCGGGGCTGGGACACCCGCGACGACGACACCGTCCGCGACATCAGCGACGAGCCTTACATCCGCGCCGCCCTGACGATGCGGTTTTGATTATCATGCAATCATGCTTGATATCACTGAACCACCTAATCAGCCCTTGATTTCAGCGTCGATCCTGTCCGCCGACTTCGGCGCGATGGCGGAGGACTGCAAGGACGTGCTTGGCAAGGGCGCGGACCTGTTGCATATCGACGTGATGGACGGGCACTTTGTCCCGAACCTGACGATGGGGGCGGACATGATCCGGGGCGTGCGTCGACACCTCCCGGATGTCTTCCTGGATGTCCACCTGATGGTCGAACAGCCGGGCGACTACATCGAGGCGTTCGCGGAGGCCGGGGCCAACCTCTTCGCGTTTCACCTGGAGGTCTGCAAGCCCATGCGGCCTGACGGTGCCGACGCGGGCGAGCTGATCCAACGCATCCGCGACGCGGGGATGTCGCCGGGCATGGTGGTGAACCCACCGACCAGTATGCAGCAGCTGGAGCAGGGGATCGGGCCTTACTTGGATGACCTGGACCTGACGCTGGTGATGAGCGTCAACCCCGGTCGATCGGGCCAGAAGTTTATCCCCGAGGTGCTGGAGAAGACCCGTTGGCTCAAGGCGCGTGTTTCTGCCGGCACGCGGATCGAGATGGATGGCGGGCTGAACATCGACACCACCCCCGACGCGGTGGCCGCCGGCACGGACGTGATCGTCACCGCGTCGGCGCTCTTCGGCAGCGACGACCGGGCGAAAGTGATCGCCTCGATGAAAGCCGCGGGCCGATGATCAAGGCGATTGTTTTTGATTTTGACGGGTTGATCCTGGAGACCGAGCGCCCGCAGTATCTGGCGTGGCGCGACGTGTTCCTGTCGTTTGGCCGTGACCTCCCCGAGCAGGCCTGGCTTGAGGTGATGGGCAAGCCGGTGAAGATCGACCTGTTCCCCCGCAGGCTCGCCGCGGAGCTAGGCCGGGAGATGGATATCGACGGGTTGATCGCGCAGTATCGCGAGATCGTGGCGGGCCGTTTGGCCAAGCAGCCGGTCCAGCCCGGGGTCGAGGCGATCATCAAAGAAGCGAAGTCGCTGGGGTTCCCGCTGGCGGTCGCCTCGGGTTCGACCCACCGGTGGGTGGACGGGCACCTGCAACGGCTGGGCCTGTTCGAGTATTTCGACCACACCACCTGCTGCGAGGACACGCAAAAGCACAAGCCCGACCCGGACCCGTACCTGCACGCCTGCCGGGCGTTGGGGGTGGACCCCCGCGACGCAATGGTGCTGGAGGACTCGGCCCTGGGAGTCACCGCCGCGAAGGCCGCCGGGATGAAGGCCGTCGCCGTGCCCACCGACATGACCCGGTACCAGAACTTCGACCACGCGGACCTGGTGCTGGGGTCGCTCGACCAGATGCCGCTGGCGGAGTTGATCGAAAAACTCGAAAACTAGAAAATCGGCGTTACTATTGGCTTTTCAGCCATTCCCGAGCACCCGCGGCTCCCTCCCCTTGACGCCGAAGGGGCACACGTTTAGCATCACCGCCGTAATCATCAGGGCGTCACGCCCGCACCTAGGCCCATGGTGTAATTGGTAGCACGAGTGGTTCTGATCCACTTAGTCGGGGTTCGAGTCCCTGTGGGCCTGTTTTAGCTTCAGATGATCTGGCCCCGGCATTAGTCGGGGTTTTTTTATTAGGTGAAACCAGCCGGCGTCAATCCACCCGGACGCCCTGTTTCTTCAGGAAGTCTTTCAGGTCGCCCATCTGGGTGTTGAAGACCTCGTGGTCGTAGTCTTCTTCGAGCTTCTGGATGTGTTCGAGCAGCTCTTCTTTCTTGCCGACCGCCTTGGTGAGCTTGCGTTCCCAGCGATCGCTGGTCTTGCGCAGCTTGTCGAAGTCGAGGGTCAGGTCGAGGATGGCGGCGAGCTTGCGGGCGACGGCCTCGATGCTCTTGGCGTTGATGCCCTCGATGTAGGCGGGGATCTCCGCGGAGAGGTTGGCCATGGTCAGGCCGGCGTCCTTGGCGCGGGTGAGCATGTGGGTGGCGACGCTGGCGGGGCCCTCGTAGTTGCTGAACTTGATGCCGAGCGTCTCCAGGCCGGGCTTGATCGACTTCTCGGAGACGGTGGCGAACAGGCGCGGCTCTCGCGTGTGCGGGACGGTGCCGCCGAAGCTGCCGATGAAGTAGATCGACTCAACGCCGATCGTTTTGGCGACGTGGAAGACGCAATCGGTGTAGAGCTGCCAGGCGTTGTTCGGCTCCTCGCCCTGGAACATGACCAGGTTGTGTTCCTTGGAGGTGTAGAACGTGTTGGTCGGCTCCTGATAGGTCTCGATCTGGCCGTCATCGATATTCACGTGCGGGCGGAACATCGCGGTGACTTCCATCGAGCCCGGGAAGTTGACCAGATAGAACGGGTCGGGCTGCATCGTGGCGACCTCGTCTGCGCCGAGCTGATCGATCAGCCAGCCGAGCGTGCCGGTGGAGACCTCGCCGCCGTCCATCCAGCCGTCCAGCGCCAGGACCATGCGTGCGCCGGGCATCTTCGGCAGGTCGTCGCATTGCAGGGGGGAAGGTTTCATGTTTTCATTCTACCCGGATCGTTGATGCACTGGCTGACCAGGGCGGTCCAGCCGGTCTGATGGCTTGCGCCCAGGCCGCGTCCGGTTTCGCCGTGGAAGAACTCGTGGAAGAGCAGCAGGTCGCGGAACGCCGGGTCGCTGGCGTAGCGGGTGTCGTCGCCGTGACAGGGGCGTTGCCCGGCGGGGTCGGCCTCGAACAGGTGAACCAGCCGCCGCCGTATCTCGTCCGCCGCCTGGCCGAGGCTGAGCATGTTGCCCGAGCCCTTGGGGCATTCGACGCGGATCGTGTCGCCGTAGAAGCGGTCGTAGCGTTCGAGCGACTCGATCAGCAGGTAGTTGACGGGGAACCAGACGGGGCCGCGCCAATTGCTGTTGCCGCCGAAGAGGTAGCTGTCCGACTCGCCGGGGACGTACCCGACGGAATAGCCAACGCCGCCGGCCTGGAAGTGATAGGGGGCTTGGCCGTGCGCCCGAGACAGGGAGCGGATGCCGAACGGCGAAAGGAACTCGTCTTCGTTCAGGAGGTATTCGAGGATGCGTTCGAGCCTCCCGCGCGTCGGGATCGCCAGCAGGTAGCGGTCGTCTTCGCCGCCGTCGGCGTGGCTCATGCAGCTGATCGTCTTCGCCAGGTCGGACCGGTTCTCCAGGAACCAGTCCATCCGCTTCTTAAACCCCGGCAGCCGGTCGATCGTTTCACCCTTAAGAACTTCCGCTGCGAACAGCGGGATCAGCCCGACCATCGAGCGCACGCGCATCGGCGTGCTCTTGCCTTCGAGGCGGAGCTGGTCGTAATAGAAGCCGTCCGCTTCGTCCCAGAGCCCCGCGCCGCCGAGGTTATTCATCGCGTCGGCGATGTGGATGAAGTGCTCGAAGAACTTGCTGGCCAGGTCTTCGTATTCGGGGTGCGTGTGCGCTAGCTCCAGCGCCATGGACAGCATCGTCCCGCAGTAGAACGCCATCCACGCGGTCCCGTCGGCCTGCTCGAGCGTGCCGCCGACCGGCAGGGGCTTGGACCGATCAAACACGCCGATGTTATCAAGCCCGAGGAACCCGCCTGTGAAGAGGTGTTGGCCGTTGATGTCCTTGCGGTTGACCCACCAGGTAAAGTTCAGCAGCAGCTTCTGGAACGCGCGGGCGAGGAAGTCGGTGTCGCGTGCGCCGCGCTTGCCGGTCATCTTGTAGACGCGCCAGCAGGCCCAGGCGTGGACCGGCGGGTTTACGTCCCCCAGCGCGAACTCGTACGCGGGGATCTGCCCGTTGGGGTGCATGTACCACTCGCGGAGCATCAGCAGCAACTGCTTCTTGGCAAAGCCCGGGTCCAGCCTGGCGAAGCTGATCGTGTGGAACGCGAGGTCCCAGGCGGCGTACCAGGGGTACTCCCACTTGTCGGGCATAGAGATGATGTCGCGGTTATACAGGTGCGACCACTCGGCGTTTCGCCCTTGCTTGCGCTCGCTCGGCGGCGCGGGCTGGGCCAGGTCGCCCCGCAGCCAGTCGCGCACGACGTAGTAATAGAACTGCTTGGTCCACAGCAGCCCGGCATCGGCCTGTCGGCTGATCTGCTTGTGTGCGTCGCTGACACAAGAGGGGGTACACGAATCATAAAAAGCGTCGGTCTCGGCGAGGCGTTGGGCAAACGTCTGTTGGAAGCCAAGGCCGAACGGCTCGGCGGGTGCTTCATCGACCGAGGACAGCCGAAGGTTCACGCTGACCGATCCGCCCGCGGGGATGGATAACCGGTAGTGCGCCGCTGATTTTGTGCCGGACCGTGAAGGGTTGACCGCGCCGGATTCGCCGTGAACGACGTAGCGGTCGAACGCGTCCTTGACGTATGCCCGATCGTTCTTCTTGCCGTAGAGTCGTTGCTGGTTCGTGTCGTTCTCGGTGAACAGCCAGGCGCCGGGCGTCCCGTCTGAGGCTTGATCGGCATGGAAAGTGAAGCGGCCCAGCGTGCCGTGGTCGGCTTCAACCACGCGATCCGCATTCAGCTTCATCGCCGGGCGCTTCCAGCATCCCTCATCCCCGCACCCCCATGACCAGGTGTTGCGGAACCAGAGCGTCGGCAGCAGGTGAAGTTCAGCATCCTCCGGCCCACGGTTGTGTACGGTCACGCGGATCAGGACGTCGTTCGGCGAGCCCTTGGCGTACTCGGCGAACACATCGAAGTAACGCCCATCATCAAACGCCCCGGCGTCGGTCAGCTCGAACTCGCCGTGGGTCTTGTCGCGCCTCGCGTTCTCCTCGACGAGTTGCGCGTAGGGGTACTCGGCCTGGGGGTATTTATAAAGCCCCTTCATGTAGCTGTGGGTCGGGGAGGAGTCCAGGTAGTAGTAGAGTTCTTTGACATCCTCGCCGTGGTTGCCCTGCGGGCCGGTCAATCCGAACAGGCGTTCCTTGAGGATGGGGTCTTTACCGTTCCACATCGCAAGCGCGAAACAGACCCGGCACTGCCGATCGCTGATCCCAAGGAGCCCATCCTCGCCCCAGCGGTAGGCCCGGCTGCGCGCGTGGTCGTGCGGGAAGTAGTCCCAGGCGTCCCCGCCGGGTGAATAATCTTCGCGCACGGTTCCCCACTGGCGTTCGGCCAGGTAAGGACCGAAGCGTTTCCAGTTCTTTTTCCTGGCGGCGTCCTCGTCGAGCCGGACACGTTCCGCGTTATCTACCGATACGGCTTGGGTCATCATGTGTTTTATCGGTTGATAGGGTCCCGTGGGTGTGCGTGGGGTGGGGCGCATCCAATAAAAGCGTCGCTAGGGCGTGCGGATTACCATCAGCCGGGTCTCGGTCATTGCCTGGATGGCGTATCGGATGCCCTCGCGCCCCAGGCCGCTAGCTTTGACCCCGCCGTAGGGCATGTGGTCGACGCGCCAGCTCGGGACGTCGCCGATGATAACCCCGCCGACCTCCAGTTCATTCCACGCCTTCTGCGCCTTGTATAGATCGCGCGTGAAGACCCCGGCCTGCAATCCGAAGTCGCTGTCATTCACGAGTTGCAAAGCCTCGTCAAAATCGGCGTAGGGGGTCAGCACGGCGACCGGGCCGAAGGCTTCCTCGCACCAGAGTTCGCTGTCACGCGGGACGTTTTCCAAAACAGTCGCCTGGAGCATTGCGCCGTCTCGATTACCGCCGCAGAGCAGTTTGGCCCCGCCGGACAATGCGTTGCTGATCCAGCCTTCAAGTTTTTCGGCAGCCTGCTCGGAGATCATCGGCCCGATGAAGGTTGCTTCGTCTTTCGGGTCGCCGGCGACCAGTGCGCCGGCGGCTTCGACGAAACGATGCCTGAAGTCGTCGTAGACGGATTCGTGGATCAGGATGCGTTGCACGCCGACGCAGCTCTGGCCGGACTGGTAGAACGCGCCGATGACCATCCTGCCGACGGCGTCCTGCATGTGTTCGCCGGTGATGTCTTCATCGACGATGCAGGCCGCGTTGCCGCCCAGCTCGAGCATCACTTTCTTCTTGCCGGCCTTTGCACGCAGGTCCCAGCCGATCGATGAGCCGGTGAACGACAGCAGCTTGATTCGCTCGTCTTCGACTAGGGGCGAGGCGAGTTCGTTGGTCGTCGGCAGCACGGAGAACGCGCCCTTGGGGAGGTCGGTTTCGGCGAGGATTTCCGCGATGATCAGTGCGCCGATCGGGGTGTCCGCCGCAGGCTTGAGGA
>CBDUNP010000103.1:0-9540 GCA_965368605.1 uncultured bacterium
GCCTTCGCGGTTAATCCCCCTTCGTTTTCTTCATGAACCGATCCCCGTCGATCTTCCAGTCGTGCCAGCTGCAATGCCGGTAGAACCCGACCGCCCGATATGATTCGTCCGGGTCGGTAGTCAGCCAGATCTCATGATGCCCTTGATCAAACAGCCAGTCCTCCACTCGCGTCAGCAGCGCCCGGCCGATGCCCCGGCCCTCGTGTTCCGCAAGCACCGCGATCACCCACATCTCGCCTTTGGATTGATCCCCCATGGCAAACCCGACTACTCGGCCATCAACCTCGCACAGCCAGCCCCGGTGCGTCGTCTTAAGCATGGCACGGACCGACGCCGGCGTGATCCCGAACTGCTTAAGCTCCTCGGCCCCGTTGTCGTTGTGCCACGTCGCGACACGCACCTCGAAGATGGCGCCCATGTCGTCAGGCTCGATCGGGCGGTAGTGGGGGATAGCGCTTTTCGTTTGCATCGACATCTCCACTCCCCCGGCTCTCACCCCAGCCCTATCCCGGGGGGAGAGGGGGTCAGAGCGGACTGTGGACATACCCTCAACGAAGATAAAAACTTACCAACCACTAACCCCCGGCCTCACACCACCGTTTCCCACTCAAACTCTTCGAGGTGTTGGCGGAGCTTGCCAAGGTTAGGAAACCGTTTTTGGATGAGGTTGTGTTTCAGCCCGGCGCAGATGTGCTTGGCCTCGGGCGGGAGCTTGGCGTAGTGGTCCCGGCCGCCCAGGCAGTCGTAGAAGACGCCGATCGTGTCGCGGATGTCCTGGTTCTGCTTGAACTTCGCGGGCTTGCCCCAGTCGTAGAAGTCCACGAGTTTCAGGGAGAACCCGACGCCGCGCGGCTCGATCATGATGTTGTCGGTGTGCACGTCGCCGTGGTACTCCCCGGCCCGGTGGATCGGCTGCAGGCCAAGGACCAGGTGGTACAGCACCTGCAACGCGACGTAGGGCTGCAACCGTTTGCCGCGGTGCCGTTCGATCCAGCGCCCAAGCGGCTCGCCCGGGCACAGCTCGCTGATCATCGCGAGGGTCTTGACGCCCTTGATCGAGAGTGTTTCGGAGTGGTGATACAGCAGCACGATCGGGCAGCGGCGCAGGGCGTCGAGCTTGCGTGCGTGGCGGATCGAGCGCTGGTTGCGCGGGTCGCAGTGGGGGAAGTAGATCTTGGCGGCGCGGTGGATGCCCGTGCCGGTTTCCAGGACCTCGTAGACCTCGCCCTCGATGCCTTTGCCGATCATGGACTGCACGACATAGCCGTGCCCAAGCTTTCGGCCTGGGCGTAGCTCGAAGCTGCTTATTTTGGTTGGCATAGGTGGATGCTGTCGCGCCTGAATTAAAATCAGGCGGCGGGGGTATCTTCTTTAACCGCGGGCTTGTCGGCGGCCTTATTGCTATCGGCCTTCGCCGACGCAGCGGCGGCCGCTTTATCCGGGGCCAGCACCATCGTCGCACGTCGGCCCATCATCTTGGGCTCCGCCTCGACTTTGGCGATGTCGCTTAAGTCTTCACAGATCTTGCGCATCGACGTCAGGCCCAGGTTGCGGTGGGCCATCTCTCGGCCACGGAACAGCATCGTGAACTGGACCTTGTCCCCGTCAAGCAGGAACTCGCGGGCCTTGCTCATCTTGATGCCCAGGTCGTGGATGTCGATCTTCGGACGAAGACGCATCCCCTTCAGCTCGCTCTGCTTGGCGTGGCTGCGGGCCTTTTGTTCTTTCTTCTTCTGGGCGTACTTCCACTTGCCATAGTCCATGATCTTGCAGACCGGCGGCTCGCCCTTGGGCGCCACCTCCACAAGATCAAGCCCCGCGTCTTTGGCCATGCGCTTGGCGTCCTCGACATCGACGACACCCACAGGGTTATCGTTCTCGTCGATCAGTCGGATCGGTGATATACGGATGAGATCGTTGATGCGCAGGCGTTTGGTGTTGTCGCGCGGTTCGGGTCGGAATCGTCCTCTTGCGATGGGAGCGGCCTTTCGGTGGTGTAACGGAATCAAGCGTGTGGCATCGGCGTGTGCCGGGCCGTGACGCGCCAAGGCTGTGTCGGGGATACGTTTCCGCAACACAAAGGTGATACTCACCGGGCGCACTAACCACGTCCCGGCCTGTCATAACCTTGGCCAACGCCCATTAGGTTATCGCTACATCGGCTTATCAGCAAGGCCTAAGGCGCTAAATTCGAGGTTTTCTATCGATTTTCTTGGCCCCCCGACGCGTATTTTAACCCCCGCCCGGGCATGGGTTACAGGCATCGGGCCAGCATCAGCAGCCAGTAGGCGAAGGGGGCCACCACCACGGGGGAATCGATGATATCCAGCACCCCGCCAAATCCCGGGACCACGCTGCCGGAGTCCTTGATGCCCGCATCCCGCTTAAACAGGCTGGCCACCAGGTCCCCGAACTGCCCGATCGCCCCGAGCAGCAGGCCGGCCGGGAAGACGAACCACAGCGGGTAGATCACCTCCACAAACTCGCGCCCCGCGTCCTCCCGGACCCAGTAGCCGGTGATCCCGTACGTGTTGCCGATCATCGCCAGCACGGTCGCCAGGATGGCCGAGAAGAGCATCCCGCCGATCAGGCCTTCCCAGGTCTTGCCCGGGCTCAGCCAGGGGATCAGCTTGTGTTTGCCGATGGCCCGGCCGGTGAAGTACGCCCCGATGTCGCAGCTCTTGGTAATCGCGATCACGGCAATCAGGATCGACGCGGAGTGCCAGGAGCGGATCGCCATGAGATAGCCCGGGAGCACGCCGAGATAGACAAATGTGAACATCCCCGCCGCCGCCGCGTGGATCGCGCCTTCGGTTCGGCCCCTTCGGCTGTGGATCACCAGCGTCGTCAGGAACAGGCCCGCCATCGCTGAGCCGTAGATCGCCACCGCGGTCTGCGAGCCAGCTTCTAAAGGGATCGCGTAAAACAGGACCAGCCCGAGCAGCCCGCTGAGCATGATCATCGGCGTATCAATCGTGACCCCCTTGGCCCGGAAGATCACGCACAACTCACGGGTCCCAAGCACCACCAGCCCGGCGAAGCACAACAGCATCAGCAGCCCCGCGGGCAGGTAGGTCCGCCCGAGGAACAGGCCCTGCAGCGGGCTGTCGGTCAGGTCCACCGTGTCCAGCACGCCGTCGAGAACGACCACGCCGATCAACACCGCGATCATGATCGGGCCGAAGATGAGTCGGTACTTGAGCATCGGGTCAGTCTACACGAACCAGGCCCCGGCCCGCCAAGCAAGCCGATAACATCGTGACCGGCCGGGCGGATCGACCCACAGCCCCCGGGTAATAATCCGGGTACTTAATAGATGGGTCGGCCAGGGTTCGGTGGGGGGAGGTTGGCCGGGCGGATCGGGATCAACTACCTTTACCGTGTGAGCTTACCACCCGCCATCCCGTTTCCCCGCCGATTTATTATTCCCACCCTGACGCTGATCGTTGCGTGGCTGTCTGGCACCACCGTGTTGCAGGCGCAGACGCTGACCGCGGCGGCGGATGATTCCCGGTTCTGGCTGCTCATTCCCGAGCAGGACCAGCCGGACATCTTCACGATCTACCACCACGCCTACACCGATCCGCCCGGCGAACTCAACGCAGCCAAGACCCTCCGCGGCGGGGTCCGACCACATGGTGTCGCGGCCCGGGGGGATGCGCTCTGGATCATCTACGTCGACGGCACGGTCCAGGTGATCCATGCATTTGCGACGCCTCTGAACGACGCTTGGCGATATGAATACCGTGTCGAGCCCCGCCTGCCCAAAGGGGTGTCGGTCCGCGATACCGCGCTCACCCGGACGGGCCCGTGGGTGCTGGTCAGGATCGAAGACACAGAGACGCTCGAACGGATCGATGCCTGGGCGAAGCCTGCGGGCAAGACAAGCCGCAGTGACAACGCGCGCCGGCGGCGAAACCTCGCCATCGGTCTCCCGCCCGGCCACGGGATCGAAGAGCAAGCCAACGATCCGCAAGCCGATCAGGCACCGGTCCCCGAAGACAACAGCGTCGATGAATCACCGCCCGCGGATACAGACGCGGTGTCGGATGAAACAACTTCTGAACAACCGCCCGTTGTTGATGACGTTCTTAAGGACGAGCAAGCGCCCGCCCCGGCCTCGCTGCCGGTCGATCGGTTATTGACACTGCGTCACGGTCGATGGGTCACGCACCCGCTTCCCGAGGACTGGCCCCACAGCGCCAAAGCCTGGCTTGTCCCCGGCCGGGAGCAGGACGGCACACCGAATCTCATCGCCGGCCAGGGGCAAGGCAATAAGCCCGGCCGAAACACCCTCACGGTCTACCACGACTCGGCCGACTCCCCCGGACAATGGTCGCAGACGCACTACCCCTTAGACGCCGGGGCCAAGGCGGCCTCGCTGATCTCGGTGCAGGGCCAGCTCGTGCTGTCCGAACACCACCGCGAGCAGGGCGAACTCACCGCGACGCTGTCGGTGCTGCGTGACGGCAAGGTCTGGCCCGTTGGCGGGATGACCTTGAATAACGTGTCGCCTATCAACTGGGCGCTATTGGGCACGGGGAACACCGCGGCGCTGATCGCGGAACAGCTTGATGCCAGCAAGGCCGATGCGGACACCCCCAGCCTGCCGCCGCTGGTGTGGACGCGGGCGGACATGCGTGGGCAGACCGTGCTTGAGCCGGCCGAGTTGTCCGTGAAGATGCCCAGCAAGATGGATGAGTTTGTCCAGTACGCGATGCTCGGGTTCGTGGTGATCCTGATCACGGTGTTGATGATGGCGTTCTGGCGTCGCGACTCCGCGTGGAACCGGCTGGACCTCCCGTCGGACCTGATCGTCGCCGACCTGCCGCGTCGGGCCGGGGCCGCGGCGATCGACCTGGCGCCCGGGCTGCTTGGGGTGATGTACTACTTCGACCTGAACACGACGGAGCTGCTGCTGCGTTGGCCGGGCAACGGGATCGCGCAGACCGCGGCGCAGATGGTGCCCGGGGCGATCGTCATCGCCATCTTCGTCACGCACACGACGATCACGGAAATGATCCTGGCACGCACGCTCGGCAAGGTCGTCACCGGCCTGCGCACGACCACCCTCGCCGGCGACCGGCCCAAGACCTGGCAGCTGCTGGTCCGTGGCCTGTTGAAGATACTGGACATGCTCCCGGGTGCCTGGCTTCTACTGATGCTCCCGGTCATCGCCCCGCACCGCCAACGCTTAGGCGACCTGGTCGGCAGGACGGTGGTGGTGTGCGATGCGCCGCCGGAAAGTGATGAAGATCAAGACGATTTAGATTGAGTTGGGCTTCGCACGTCAGGTAGCTGGCCCTCACCCCGGCCCTCTCCCAAGGGTAGATGGGGTAAGGCCGAGGGGTACTTTGGGTTACGCATGTCGTTTACTGCCGCGACAAGTCGCGGCGCTTCTTAAAGTCACGGCGATCTGCGATCACCCGCTAAACCATGTTGCGCAACAACGCGGTGAAGTGTCCACGGACGACCTGTTGAATCACTGTCTTAATCTGTGTCATCTGCGCAATCTGCGGATCGTTTTTCTTCCTGTCCGTTCCGCCCCACATTACTCCACCGCCGCCTCCAGCGCGATCAGGGCGTAGCAGGTCACGAGGTTGGGATCGCCTTCCATCCAGCGGTCGGCATCATTCGTCCATGAGCCGTCTTCGCGTTGCCGTGAAGTCAATGCGGTGACCAGGTCGTTGGCCCAGTCGTGTTGGACGCCGTCGGGGGTCTGGATCGTGGTCTGGCCGTAGGCGTCCAGCGCGCGGGCGAAGGTCATGTAGTAGTAGTACAGGCCCTGCTGGCTCATGTGTTCGGGGAGGCCGGGGTTGGCGTCGAGGGTGTAGTTATTTTGTATCCAGTTCAGAGCCTGGGTCACGCGCGGGTCGGCGGGGTCGAGTTGGGCGTAGATGTAGCTTTTGAAGCCGGCGTAGGTCATCGAGCCATAGGTCCGCAGGCCGGAGACGGGTTGGCCGTTCAGGGCTTCATCCATCTGGTCGGGGTTGGCCTTGGATTCGGGGACGCCGATGAGGTCTTTGTTGATGCTGGTGGAGTAGATGAACCCGCCGTCCTGTTCGATGAGTTCGCCGAGCAGTTCGTTGCTGTCGATCCCCTGGCACCGGCTGATGAAGACGACGGCGCGGACGAAGGCGGGGTCTTTGCAGTCGAGCCCGGAGTCGTAGAGGCCCTGGAGCATGAGTTGCGTGTTGGACATGTCGGGTCGGCCGTGTCTGCCGTAGCCCGCGCCGCCGAAGAAGGGGTGGGTTTCGTCGACGGCTTTGCCGGTGGGGTCGGGTTGGCCGTCCCACTGGATGCCGCGCAGGAAGTTCTGAGCGTTGCGGATCGTTTCCTCCATCCCGGGGCGGTCACGCACGAGGTCCAGGGCGCTAAGTGAGATGGCGGTGTTGTAGTTGGCGAGGATGCCGCCGTGGATCCCGCCGTCGTCCTGGACGTGGTTGAGGATGTAGGCCAGGGCCTTTTCGACCTGCGGGTCGTCGGCGGGGACCAGGCCGGAGTCGATCAGGACCGTGACCGCCATCGCGGTGACGGCCGGGCCGGGCTGGGGGGTCCAGCTTCCGTCTTCGTTCTGGGTGGATTTCAGGTACGCGACGCCGCGTGCGATCGAGTCCCGGGCGGCTTGGTCGTGGTCCGTGTCGATTGCATAAGCCGGGGAGGCCCATGCGTTAAAAAGGAAGACGACACTCAGGGCGATGATGTGTGTGTAACGCATGAGGGGTTCCCGTCGTAGTTAGGGTGTCGGCCTGATTATAGCCGGGCTACCGCATCGATATTACAGGAGCGTATCCATGTTCAGTCGGTTCCGTCAATCGTTAAAAACAGGAAAATCTGGTCTGGGAAGCGTGGCCTGGCTGGTTTTCGCGTTGCTGTTTGTCTGGCTGAGCGCGTCGGCGATGGCGCTGGCCGATACGCAGGTCGCCGAGGTGCAGACGGTCAGCGAGGATTGGGTCGATACTCAGCGAGATAGCAGAACGGTACCGATCAAGGCCTACCTGCCCGCCGATGCAACCGTGCCCAGCCCGGTCATCATCTTCTCGCACGGCCTGGGCGGGTCGCGCGAAGGCTACAGCTACCTCGGCGAACACTGGGCGTCGCAGGGCTACGTCAGCGTCCACATCCAGCACCTGGGCAGCGACGAGAGCGTGTGGAAGGACGAACCCTACCGAAACCGGATGCGTGCGATGCGCGACGCGACCAAGGACCTGGACAACAGCCTGAATCGCCCGGCCGACGTGTCGTTCGTGATCGATCAACTGGAAAAGCTCAACGACGATCCGGGCTCGACGTTTCACAACCGGCTCGACCTGACAAAGATCGGCATGGCGGGTCACTCCTACGGCGCGTTCACGTCGATGGCGATCTCCGGGCAGAGCTTCATCACGCCCAGCGGGCACGCCCACGACATGGGGGACGACCGTGTCATCGCCGCCGTGGTGATGAGTGCGCAGGCCCCGCGCGACCCGGCTGATTACGACAAGAACTACGCGACGATCGATATCCCCATCTTCCACATGACCGGGACGAAAGACACGTCGATGATCAACCCGTCGAGCCCGGTGGAGCATCGGCGTGTGGCGTATGACCACACGCCCGGGCCGGGTGAGGGTGGGCCGGAGACTTATCTGGTTACGTTCACCGGCGGCGACCACATGATCTTCTCGGGCCGGTCACGCGGACTGTTCAGGGGAAGTGGCAAACAAGATGCGGCGTTTCAGGCACACATCAAGTCTGCAAGCACGGCGTTCTGGGACGCGTATCTTCGGGGCGATGAGGATTCACGCGACTGGCTGCGCGGCGACGGGTTCCGCGATGCGTTGGGGGAGGCCGGGGTGTATGAGGTGAAGCCGTGAAGGGTTGGTGGTGGAGGCGTAGCGCGACAAGTCGCGGCGCTTCGTGGGGGAAGTCGTGACGTTTGGTATCGGTTGCGGGGGAGAGTTAGTAGCCCCAGGGTTCTACTGTTTGCGTGCTGGTCTGGGTCGGTGACCGCAGGCTTGCCCACAGCGCGGTGAGCGCCAGGACAAACAACGCCACGACTCCCGCGAGGATGAAGACACCGATCAGGTCGCCCAGCGATCGGCTGATGATCACGCCCAGCAGGTTCATCAGTGTGATCAGGCCCAGGACCAGTGCCTGAATCCCCAGGATGATCATGGCGGTGATGGCAGAGGGGCGGCCGCCTGCGCGGATCGGGAAGCCGAGGATCGCCAGCACGATGCCGGGGATCAACAGGAACACCACCGCGACAATGCCCATGACCACCGCCATGACCGGCAGCAACTGCTGGATCTGGTCGCGGTTGGGCATGTCGGCGGGGATCTGTGACATGATTTCAGAGGTTGGCAGCATGGTCATCCCGACCACGCTCATCCCGCAGCAGCACGCCAGGGCCAGGCACAGCCCGGCGCACAGCCAGACATATACGGCGGCCCGGTCGGTCGCCTCGGTCCGGCCACGCGGCGGCGGTGGGGCGTAGGGCGGTTGCCAGTCGCCCGGCGGCTCGATTCCTGGGTCCAATGTCGACATGCCCACTAGGATAGCTAAGATCGCCGGTCGGCGTTGTCGGCTGGCGCGGATGCACGCGCACCGCCGATGTAAAGGACTGCGAAACTCGGCCCGGCACGTGCCCGGCGGATCCACTGCCACGACCCACTTAGCCACGCGATGAAGAAAACGATCTCTATCCTGCTCCGTCTGCTGCTGGCGGCTCTGGGCATCGGGTACATCGTCTGGACGCTGTCGTGGACGGATCAGGTGATTCTCCCGCAGGGCTATGTGCTTGAGGATGGCTCGGCTACGCAGGTCGAGATGGTCCTCCCGGTCAAATCTCATAACGCGGACGGCTCGCTAACACTCCAAGGCCCCCCCCCGGAATCCCCGGACGGACATGCGACGCTGCAAGACATCACCGTCACCCTTGCGACGGACACGGTTTCTGCTGACCAGCCAAGATTCAAGCCCGGGATTGTGTCGATGCTGCGCGAATCGGATTGGAAGCTGTTGATAGTCGGGCTACTGCTGATCCTGCCGGTGTTTCCGATCCAGGCGACGCGCTGGTGGATATTGATGCGTTGCCGGGGGATGACGGTGCCTTACACGCGCTCGCTGCGGCTGACGATGGTCGGGCTGTTCTTTAACTTCTGCATGCCCGGGATGACCGGCGGCGACGTCGTGAAGGCCTACTACGCCGCCAAGGGCAGTGGGGCACGCGGGGTCGCGGTGATGAGTGTGATCTTCGACCGGATCACGGGGCTGCTTGGGCTGATGCTGCTGGCCGGGTTGGCCGGGCTGGTGATGCTGGCGCGTGGCGGGCTTGATGAAGACGTCCACCACCTCGCCGCGACGGTGACGCTGATGATCTGGCTGGGGTTTGCCGGGGCGTTGATCGGGCCGTTGTTTTATTTTTCAAATAAAGTCCGTGCCGGGATCGGGCTTAAGCGTCTGTTTGCAAGGCTTGGCCCCGGGCACGTGCTCGTGCGCATCGACGAGGCCGCCGCTTCTTACCGAGACCACCTGGGCGCGATTGTGGCCGCGGTG
>CBDUNP010000104.1:0-9452 GCA_965368605.1 uncultured bacterium
AGGGCCTCTATGGCCACGTCAGCACCTCCGCGATCGCCTTGGATACCTTTGCCGCGGTCATCACCCTTCAGGGTGACCTGGATCACGACGGCTTTGTGGGTATCAACGACCTGAATATCGTCCTTGGCAACTGGAACCAGAATGTTCCGCCCGCCGACCCCGCGGCTGATCCCTCGGCCGATGGGTTTGTCGGGATCGACGACCTGAATCTTGTGTTGGGCAATTGGAATAACGGGACGCCCCCGGCTGTGGGAGCCGAGGTCCCCGAACCGGCAACGGCAGGTCTGTTCGCACTGAGTTGCCTGGCGATGCTGCACCGTCGCTGATCCATCCCGACACGTCCCGGCCGCCCGCCTGACGGTGGGCGACCGGTTTTGACCTAAACGCTCCGGCTCCGCATTGAATCGAAATATGAACCGTTTGACTCGCCACACACGACAACACGCATTCACGCTCATCGAGTTACTCGTTGTTATCAGCATCATCGCGCTGCTGGTCGGCATCCTCCTGCCCGCGCTGGGAAGTGCGCGGACCGCCGCCCAGGGCCTCCGCGGCAAGAACGACCTTCGGCAGCTTATGATCGGCTACAGCGTCTACCAGAATGACTATAACGGTGCCGTCATGTACGGTTACCCGCCGGCTACGCTCAACGGCGGGCCCGTGACCGCCGAGTACCAGGGGCATACCTTCGGCAATCCCGTCGGGCGACGATACCCATGGCGGCTGATCCCCTACGTCGACGGCGTCTGGGAGATGATGCACAGCCACACCGATACTCCCGAGATACCCAACGGCAGCGACTCGCCTTCCGACGCATTCGGCAAAGCCTACATACTCAGTATCGGCCCGGCCTATGGACTCAACGACGTCTACGTCGGCGGGAACGCCTCCTTCGGCGGTTTCATCGGGGCGTCGCCTAACGAACAGCCCAATGTGGGTAAGCACGTCGTCTTTCATAATGCCGAAGTCCAACGCCCCTCCGGGCTGATCGTCCTGGGGGAGAGTCAACTCAGAAATGTCTACTCCCCCGACTACGACCCTAACGACGGCAGCTTCCACCTGACCGCGCCCAATGCCAACGGCCAGAAGTGGCGTGCCGAGGGTGATGGCTTTGACATCATCACGCCGACCAGCCTGGGCATCCCCAAGGGGCGCTACGGCCCAACCGCGGCCATGGGATTCTTTGATGGCCACGTCGAAGGCAAAGCCCCAAGGGACCTCGAAGACATGCGCTACTGGGCCAATGGCGCGACGGCCGAGGACTATGACTACACCCCCTGAACACTGTTGTATTTTTCTATTAACCCAACGGATCCTACCCCAAAGGAGTCAAACCATGACACGATCGTTGACCACATGTATCGCATTGGCCGGAGCCCTGCTCTGGTCCGCCCCGTTATTCGCCTGTGAGGAGTGTGGCTGTGAAGTCGCCGCCACGCCGCACAGCCATCAGACCAACAACGCCCAACCCGCCGAGCATGCTGCGGACCATACGCATGCCGTGACGTCGGCCGAGATCGAGCAGGACCGCAAGGCCATCCTCGCCATGGCCGGCGATTACAAGGTCACGTTTCAGTTCCAGGAAACCGTCGGGATCAAGCCCGGCTACGAACTGAAAGAACCTTACCACTCCGAGGCCACCGAGTTCATCGAAGTCATCGAAGACCGCGGCGACTTTATCAGCCTCCAGCACGTCCTGGTCCTGCACGATGAGGAAACAGGCGAGGCCCGTGTCGTCAAGCACTGGCGTCAGGACTGGACCTACCAGGACACGCAGATCAACGCCTACCGGGGCAACAACACCTGGGAGCACGTCGCCCTTGATCCGCACGAGGTCATCGGCACCTGGTCGCAGGCGGTCTATCAGGTCGATGATTCCCCGCGTTACGAGTCTTACGGCAAGTGGAACCACGACGGTGCACGTTCCGCCTGGGAATCCAAGGAGACCTGGCGTCCGCTTCCCCGCCGTGAGTACACCAAGCGAAGCGACTACGGCGTGATGGTCGCACGCAACCGCCACACCATCACCCCCGCCGGATGGGTCCACGAGCAGGACAACAACAAGCTCGTCATCGACGAGGATGGCAATCCTCAGCAGATCCTCGTGCACGAGTCGGGGCTGAATGTGTACGATCGCGTGGATGATGTCGACTTCGCGGCCGGGCATGAGTACTGGCAGGCCACGCAGGCCTACTGGCAGGACGTCCGGGCGATCTGGAAAGACGTGTTGGCGCATCCCGGCAGCGTGACGCTCGCCAAGGTGGTTGATGACCAGCCGATGTACAAGACCATGTTCGCGATGGCTAAAGAGGTGAAAGAAGCTGGCAACTACGACACGCAGGCGATGTCCCCCGTCGTCCGCGAGAAGATCGAAGCTTATCTGGTCGACTGAGTCTTTCCCTGAAAATCCTAAACACCGCCGCCACGGCCCCGCTCATTATGACCAGGCCGTGGCGTTTTTATAGGACGCCTCATTCTTTTAGAACCTTACGCGACTTATTCACACGTTCTTTCATTAAGTGGTCTTATCTCCCGCCCGATGTCAACTTAGACAAGATAGGGAATCTGGGTGTCTCGCTGTGCCGCGCTGGCCTGACGAGATAAACCTGGTTGGGGATCTGACCCATGAGCGATAACAACGGTTCGTCCGACATCAGCATCAAGCAAGTCTTCACCACCGGCGAAGCCGCGGATATATGCAAGGTCTCACAGCAGACCATCATCCGCTGCTTCGACAGCGGTCGGCTGAAAGGCTTCCGTGTCCCCGGCAGCCGGTTCCGCAGGATACCGCGCGAAGAATTATTGCGTTTCATGCGGGATAACGAGATCCCCACGGATCGTATGGAGTCGGGCAAACGCCGTATCCTCGTCGTCGATGACGACAACCAGATCGTCGAACTCTTCGTCGACCTGCTGGGGAACGACGATCGCTACGAGCTGCGCACCGCGACCACCGGCTACGACGCGGGGATCGTCACCGAGTCGTTCAAGCCCGACCTGATGATCTTGGACTTCATGCTCCCGGATATCAACGGCAACGTCGTCTGCGAGACCGTCCGCAAGAACCCTGCGCTCAATGGCATGAAGGTCATCATCGTCTCAGGCGTGGTGAATCAGAACGACATTGATGGCCTGCTTCAAAGCGGTGCCGACGAGTTCATCAAGAAGCCATTCAACATCGAGGTCCTCCAGAGCCGGATCGAGGCCTTGCTGGAGCTTTAAGTTTTCTCCCGCGCGATTGAGCGCGAAGGCCCCACACGATGCTTGCGACCGAGCCCAGTAAGCCCCGCCGGATCGAGCTGATTTTGCGTCAGATCGATTCACTACCCACACTGCCGGCCGTGGCTGCGCGCCTGCTGAGCCTTACTGCCAGCGATGATTCCAGCGCGCGGCAGGTCATCGACCTGGTCAGCACCGACCCCGCGTTAACCGCCAAAGTTCTTTCGCTGTGCAGCAGCGCCGATAAGGGCGTTAGCGCCGACAGCCTCACGATCGATCGGGCCGTCGTGCTCTTGGGATTCAACGCGATCCGAAACGCCGTGCTCAGCGTTAAAGTCTTCGAGCTTTTCGGCCCCGAAGCTGACCGCCCCGCGGATAAAGTCATCACTCGGTCCGACAGGCCCAATGCCAGCGAGTCCGACCCCGATACCGGGGCTTATAAACATGCGTTCGACCGCTCCGCGTTCTGGATGCACTGCCTGGCCGTCGCCGTCGCCGCTGAGATGATCGCCAAGGCACACCCCAAACGCACCGACCTGGCCCCGGACGAGGCTTTTGTCTGCGGGCTCTTGCACGACATCGGCAAGGTTTCGCTTGATTACGTCCTGCCGCGCAGCTACGACCGCGTCGTCGCGCTGACCGATCTTAACCAGGCCAACATCGCCGAGTTTGAGCGGCGCATCATCGGGATCGATCACCACACCGCCGGCAAACGCCTCGCCCAGCAGTGGCGTCTGCCCCATATGATCGCCGACTGCATCTGGCTTCACGGCTCGCCCTACGAGTCGCTGCCCAACCTCGAACACCGCAGCATGATCGGCCTGGTCAGCCTCGCCGACCTCATTGCGCGGCGCATGCACGCCGGCTACTCCGGCAACTTCTCGCTTAAGCAAGACATCGGCGCGCTCGCGCAGGAGTTGGGTCTGGACCCGCAAGCCGTTGCCAAGGTCGCCGACGATCTGCACGAAGAGCTTGAGGAACGCGGCAAAGCGCTGGGCCTTTACGATGCCGCCTCGCATGAGCTGCTCCTACAATCCGTGCAACGCGCCAACGAAGCGCTCGGCCGGATCAATGCCGTGCTCGATCAACGCGGCCAGGACGCCGAAGACCAGACGCGCATCCTCGATACCATTACCGCCTTCCACAACGCCGCACGCCCCGGGCGCAGTGTCCAGGACGTCCTCGACGCCGTTGTCACCTCCTGTTCACAGTTGCTCGGCCCAGGCTTCTACGGCGCGATCTACCCCGGAGACCCCGGCAAGTCCCGCCAGTTGAATCACAACTTCGCTGACGACGAATCCAACGCCGACGGCTGGCTGATCTGCCAGTACAGCCCCGATGGCCGACCGGTGAACAGCCAATACATCCAGGCCCAGCCGCACACTCCGGACCTCTCGGCGCTGGACCCGACGCAGCCCGTCGGCCTACAACTGATGGGGATCCTTCCCTGGGTTGCTGATTACATCGTCCAGGCCCCGGACCTGCGCAGCGTCCGTCTGCTGCCGTTGAATTGCGGGTGGGGGGCGTCGGCGGTGTTGTTGCACGACAGGGAGAAGACCCCGCCGTTCAAACACCTCGCAGCGTTGACCAGCACCTGGGGCACCGCCGTCGCCGCCGCCGCACAGCACGACGGCGCACGACGTCTTGGCGAAGACCTCGCCGCAACCAATCTCGCGCTCGCCGAGGCCCAGGACCAGCTCACACGACAGGCTTCGCTGGCCCGTCTTGGTGAGATGGCTGCGGGTGCGGCCCACGAGATGAATAACCCGCTGGCGGTGATCTCCGGGCGCAGCCAGCTCCTGGCGATGACGCTTACGCAGGGTTCGCGCGAGCAGAAAGACGCACAGTCCGTCTTCCAGGAATCGCACAAGCTCAGCAGCCTCATCACCAGCCTCCGACTGATCGCCGACCCGCCGGCCCCCAAACGCGAACCGACCGATCTGGGCGCACTGCTGGATGAATCCGTCAAACAATATCAATCCGTCAACGAACGCCGTGACCGATCTGTTGAACTCGTCCTGAAACTCCGCGGCGAACTGCCAACCGTCCAGATCGACCCCGAGCAGGTCCGCGGCGTGATGAAAGAGCTCCTGGATAACGCCGCCCAGGCAACCCCCGTGTCATCGATCCTGGTCACCGCACAGGTCGAGCCCGGGGGCGAGTCCGTGGTCGTGCAGGTCGCTGACGACGGCAAGGGGATGGACCCATATACCCTCGAGCACGCCCCGGACCCCTTCTTCAGCGCCAAGGCCGCCGGCCGCCGCGTCGGCATGGGGCTGCCTCGCGCTAGGCAGTGGTTATCGGGGCATGGGGGGAGGTTGGAGTTACGCAGCCGACCTGATGAAGGAACCACCGTAACTTTTTTCCTCCCACTCGATTCGCCCCCACGATGAACCGATGACAAAACCATCGGCCCACCAGCCCGGTGGGGGAGCGGAAGTGTCTCGCAGGGAGAAAGTTGTGGCAGGTAAGTCTAAAACATCCGGCGCTAAGGCTTCACGACGCGCCAACGCTCCAAGAACCGTTCGCATTCTTCTGGTCGACACCGACCCCGGTGCCAGCGACCTCATCAAGCAGTCGGTTCCGAATAACGAAGAGCTCCAATTCGCCTACGCCCGCTCGATCACCGAGGCCCGCGCCCACCTGACCGAGAACGCCATCGACATCGCCGTCATCAACCCCGCCTTGCCAGACGGCGACGGCCTGGATCTCGCCTTCGAGATCGACAAGAGCCGTCGCGTGACATCGACGATCCTCATCGGCGACGAGCCCAATGCCGAGTCCGCCATCAAGGCTTTGCGTGTCGGTGCGTCCGAGTTCATCGTCAAGCCGTTTGACATCAAAGACGCCGACGAGCGCATCCGTAAAGTCATCGCCAAGCAGCACAAGTCCCGGGACCAGGCTCAGCGTGTCCGCCGACTCCGCCGCCTCTGTAAGAAACTGAATCAGGCCCGAGTCGATGTCAGCAAGCAGGTCGACATCCTCTGCAACGACCTGGTCACGGCTTATCAGGAGTTGGCTGGACAGATGCAGCAGGTCGTGCAGGCCTCCGAGTTCGGGGCGGTGATCCGCGACGAGCTGGACCTGGAGCACCTCCTGCGTAAAACACTCGAACACCTGGTTGAGAAGGCCGGCGCAACTAACGCCGCTGTCTTCCTGCCTTCGAGCATGGATGAGTACACGCTCGGCGGGTACGTCAACTACGACTGCACCCCCGAGTCGGCCGACATGCTGCTGCAGCACCTCGCCGACGTCGTCGCCCCCAAGGTTGCCCAGCGTGAAGATATCCTGCACGTGACCGACAACCAGAGCCTGTCGCACCTGCTTGGCGGCGATACGACGTTTATGGTTGACTCACACATGCTGTCGTTCGCCTGCCGTTCGGACAGCGAATCACTGGCGATCGTCACACTTTTCCGCGACAGCTCCGACCCGTTCGATCAATCCGTCCTGGACACCGCCGAGGCCGTCGGCCCGCTGCTGGGCGACGCCCTGGCAAGGGTCATCCGCATCCACCACCGCGGGCTCGACGAAGACAGCTACGAAGACGGCTACTTCGGGGCACCCGATGACGACGAAGAAGACGACGGGCTGCCGTTCTAAGGAAAAGCAGGAAACGCAGGACGGCCCCGATAGCGGCACGCTAAATTAAGAATCACAGGAAATAAACCCCTCGTGACCGGGCGCGAAGGATCGGATTTAGCGTGCGCTATTGAGGCCGTCCTGCTATCCTAATTTCCTGCGTTTCCTGCTTTCTCATACACTACCCGTATGACCACCGAAAACGCCTCCTCCCCCGCCCCCAAACCCTGGGAACACACCAAGTCAGGCCAAGGCTCCGCCTCCGACCCGCTGGCCGCGCGGTTTGTCTCGTCGCTGGACTACGACAAACGGCTGTACACCCACGACATCCAGGGCTCCATCGCCCACGCCCGGATGCTCGAACACGTCAAGCTCATCACCGCCGACGACCTCAAAGAGATCGAGCGCGGCCTCAACGAGATCAAAGCCGAGATCGACGCCCAGGGCGACGCCTGGCCCGGCTGGAAAGTCGAGCTCGAAGACGTCCACATGTGTGTCGAAGCGGCGTTGATCAAAAAAACTGGCGACGCGGGACGGAAGCTGCATACGGGGCGGAGCCGGAACGATCAGGTGGCGCTGGATTTGACAATATGGTCTGACGACGCGACCGCTGTTGTATTAAACAAGATCGAGTTTCTGACTCGGTCTTTTATTGAATTGGCTGAAAACTTCGGCAGTGTTGTGATGCCATCCTATACACACCTACAACGCGCTCAGCCCATCGTGGTTGGTGGCGAGATTGCTGCCTGGGTGAGCGCATTGGATCGTGCTGCTGAACGCTACTATATGACGCATAAAGATCGTTTGGCCAACCCGCTAGGGTCAGGCGCGATTGCCGGATCAAGCTTGCCTATTGATCGAGATTACACGACTGGTGTGCTTGGCGATTTACAGTATCCAACACGTAGTTCTATCGATGGGACTGCATCAAGAGATGTAGCTCTCGATTTCGCATATGCCCTCACGATGACCTCCATGTGGCTCTCCCGCTGGGCGGAGCAGTGGATCATCTATGCTTCGACTGAGTTCGGATTCATCACGCTAGACGACCTGTACACCACCGGCTCGTCGATGATGCCACAGAAGCAGAACCCGGACATGCTCGAATTGATCCGGGGCAAGACCGGGCAGGTCTACGGTTCCTTGATGGCGTTGCTGACCATGTGCAAGGGCATCACCATCGGCTACAACCGCGATCTTCAGGAAGACAAACGCCACGTCTTCGCCGCTTACGACGCTGTTTGTGATTGTCTCGATATGGCGGCCCGGATCGTCAAGACCACGAAGTTCAACGAAGAGCGCATCAAACAGGGGCTCGACAAGGGCTTCCTCGACGCGACCAGCCTGGCGGAATACCTCGTCACCAAGGGCGTGCCGTTCCGGACGTCGCATCAGGTGGTCGGAAAACTCGTGCAGCTTTGTCGGGACAAGGGCTACGAGAAGCTTTCGTTACTGAAACTCGAAGACTTCAACGCCGCCTGCACCGAGTCCGGCAGCGACGCCGTTGCCGAGCAGGATATCTACGACTGGCTTGGGCCGGAGAATGTGGTTAAGCGGTACAAGTCCGCTGGCAACGCAGGCCTGTCCGGGTTCCAGGAGCAGCTCAAGGCCTGGAAAAAACGGCTCGACGAAGCTGGTCAGACGGAGTAACTTTCATTGCTGGTACTGACGGTCATCAAAGGTGTGGACAAGGGCAGGCGGTATGAATTGCCCGACGATGAGCCGCAACTGATCGGGCGGTCCAGTGAGGCGTTGGACACGACCGATCAGACGATCTCCCGCCGACACGCGGAGCTGACGCCTGATAACGGCAAGTGGTACATCCGCGACCTGCAATCGTCCAACGGCACATTCATCAACGGCATCCGTGTGACCACCGAACGCCGACTGCTTCGCCCCGGGGATCAGGTCCGCACCGGCGCAAGCCTCTTTGTCTTCGGCGAAGACAACACCAGGCCAAAGAGCGACTCGATCCGCATGGTCCGCCGAAGCGAGATCGACATCAACGTCGAGTCGACTGCGGCGAGCAACGACGACTCGATGATCATGGCGGTCCCCGAGCCCGGGCAGGCCGCGGAGTTCCAGCTGCGCGTCATCTACGAGCTGACCGCATTGATCGGGTCCGTCACCGACAAGCAGGAACTGCTCGAGCGCGTGATGGATGTGATCTTCGAGTACTTCAAGGCCGATCGTGGGTTTATCCTGCTGCAGGAAGACCCCGAGGAGTTCCCTGAGCCCGTACTGGTTCGCCACCGTACGCCCGTAGGCATCCAGAAGAAACAGAAAGACACCGGCCCGATCAACGTCAGCCGAACGATTGTCCGCTACGTGATGAAGAAGGGGATTGGCGTGCTGTCGAGCAACGCAATGACCGACAAGCGTTTTGCCACCGGCGACTCCGTCCAGGCCTATGGTATCCGCTCGACCATGTGTGTCCCCATCAAGTTCAAGGACAAGCTTTACGGCGTCATCCACCTGGACTCCAAGGTCGCCAACTACACCTACACCGAAGACCAGCTCCTGCTGCTCACTGCGATCGGTGTGCAGACTGGTGTCGCGCTCTCGAACGCCCGCCTGTACGACAACCGTCTTAAGGATGAACGCCTCGCCGCCGTGGGGCAGACGGTTGCGAGCCTGTCGCACTCGATCAA